>DASSEA010000168.1:0-6573 GCA_035696805.1 Casimicrobiaceae bacterium | reverse complement strand
GATTGCGCTCGACAACGTCGGCGCTCGCTTCGACTACGTGGTGAAGCGTCTCGCCGACCAACCGTACGTCATGGGGAACGCTTTCACGATCGTCGACGCGTACCTGTTCACGATCGTGCACTGGCACAACTTCCTGAAGTTCGACCTCGCGCGCTGGCCCGCGCTGTCGCAATACCAGGCGCGCGTGGCCGCGCGGCCGGGCGTGCAGGCAGCGCTTCGTGCCGAGCATCTGCTGAAACCGCAGGCGAAAGCCGCGTAACCGACGTCAATCAACGAGGCAACGATGAAACGCATGCCGACGCTGTTCCTGTCGCACGGTTCGCCGATGCACGCCGTTGCACCCGGCGTCGTCGGCGACGCGTGGGCCGCGCTCGGCGCGCGCTTCCCCCGCCCGGACGCGGTGCTGATCGCCTCAGCGCACTGGGAAACGTCGTTGCCGCTGGTCACCGGCAACCCGCGGCCGCAGACGATTCACGACTTCGGCGGGTTTCCGCGGGAACTCTTCGAGATCGCGTATCCGGCACCGGGCGCACCGAACGTGGCCGCGCGGGCGGTCGCGCTTCTGAAGGATGCCGGCATCACCGCCGGCGTCGACGGTTGCCGCGGCCTCGACCACGGCGCATGGGTTCCCCTGCGCTGGATGTATCCCAATGCGGATGTGCCGGTCGTTCAGCTCGCCGTGCAGCCGGCGCGCGGCACGTCGCACCATGTCGCGCTCGGACGCGCGCTTGCGCCATTGCGCGACGAAAACGTCCTCGTCATCGGCTCGGGTCATACGACGCACAACCTCCGCGACTGGATGAGCGGTCGCGAAGACGCGCGACCGATGCAGTACGCGGCCGATTTTGCGCAATGGCTCGGCGCAACCCTCGCGGCGCACGACGATCGCGCGCTCGTCGACTATCGGGATCGGGCGCCGTCCGCGGCGCGCGCGCATCCGACCGAGGAACACCTGCTGCCGCTGTTCATCGCCTACGGCGCGGCCGGCGACAACGCGACGGTCGAGCGCGTCATTGATGGATACGAGAACGGCGCACTGTCGCGGGATTCGTTCCTGTTTCAGTAGGAATCAACGAGTTTGATGCTGTGACCGCAAATCGCGCCGACGCGAATATTCGCCTTGCGGGCGCGGCGTTGCTGCGTGGATGATCTGCAAGCGTTAACGACTCGTTACAAAACATTCTGTTTGCACCTGGGAGCAACCACCGTCGGCCGCTGTCCGACACGGGAATAGGCCGCGCTCCGATCGTTCGTCGACGGGTGCCTATTTACAGTGGCCGGGTGTTTTCCGGTGTGCGAGTGGGAGTCTGAGATGAAGCTTCGTTCAGCAGCGATCGCCGTGATGACCAGTTTCGCGCTCCTGGGGTGCGCGTATCCGGAACCGTACGTCGTTTACGACCGGCCGGTGGCGCAGCGCACCGAGTACGGCGTCGTCGAGTCTATGGAACTCTACCGCGACGGTTATTCGGGTCCGGCGGGCCTCGGCACGATTCTCGGCGGCATCGCCGGCGGGATCATCGGCCACCAGTTCGGCGGCGGCCACGGCAACACGGCCGCAACGATCGCCGGCGCCATCGGCGGGGGCGTCGTGGGCAACCAGATCGAGCGCGCGAATGCGCGTGATCGTTATCGCGTCATCGTCCGGCTCGATTCCGGCGGCACGGTGGCATTGAACGAAGTCGGCGAAGGCGAGATGCACGTCGGCGACCGCGTTCGCATCGTCAATCGCCGCGTCTATCGTTATTGAATCTCGCGTTCCGAAGCACAGGAGACTTTGCATGCCGCACATTTCGGTTCCCCATCGCTGCACCGACGCGCAGTACCGCGCGGCGCGGGCCGAGCTCGACGAGCTGTTCGGCGCGGACGTCGGCGTGCCGGCGGGCGCACCGGCCGTCGACGCGTTGTTAGCGAGGATCGAGAACTACGAAGGAACGATGCGGTTCGTTCCGGACTGGGACGACGAGTCGTTCCAGCACGCCGCGTAGGCAGACGTCGGGAAAGACGCCTCGAGTGCAGTACTAATGCAGGCGTTGCCGCGTCTTGCGCCCCGCGTCGTGCAATTCGCGCCGCGATCCGCTGCCCCGCACCTCGCTTGCGCGCCGGCGGTCTTGCCAAAACCGGTAAATCAGCACTGACGCGACCGCGAGCTCGTCGACGAGGCTCGCGCGCTTCTCCTTGTCGTCGACCCATTCGGCGAATTCCGGATCCTCGTCGCCGAATGCCAGCGCTTCGATGGGAAACACCCAGTCGCGAGCGTCCTGCGCGTCGTAGAGCGGCTGCCATTCGTCGTCGCGCAGCTTGACGCCGGACATGTAACCCTCGCACCACGCCGACGCCTCGGGCGGCGTCTTGTCGTTGCGCGCCTTCTCGTCGGGCATGTACAGGAGCGGCTTGAAGCGCGTGGGCGATTCGCCGAGCGTGCGCTGGATGCCGACCATGTGGCGCAGCATCAGGCCCATGATCCGTTGTGCCTGGTCGCTGCCGGTGAAAGCGGGATTGGACGTGCGCCCGCCGTCGCTCCAGACCTGCGGCAGCCATTCGGAAGGCTGCACGCTCTCCGGTCCGCTGACGATCGCCGTGAGGAAACCGTCGAGCATCTCGAGGTCCATGCAGTCGGGCGGAACGAGGTCCGACGCCAGGAAACCCTCGAGTTCGTCGAGCTCGGGGTCGGTGAGCGGTTCGTCCATCGCGCGGAGGTCAGCCATGTGGGTCGCTTTCTCGGTCGTGCTATAGGATCCCGTTTCGCCGCCGCTTAGGCAAGGCGAAACGGCCATCGTTCATCGAAGCGCGTGCACGACGCCGAGCGCCAGCCCGAACGTGATGACCGCTCCGGCCTGGTGCAGCGCAGCAAGCGGCAACGGCACGACGTTGACGAGCGTCGCGATGCCGAGCGACACCTGGACGGCCAGCATCGTGACGAGCGCCGTCGCCGTCGCGCGCGCTCGCCCAGGCACGCCTGCACGGCGCACGCGCCACCACAGCAGCGGCACGGCCCCTGCGAGGAGCCACGCGAGCACGCGGTGGTCGAACTGGACGGTCGCCATGTTCCAGAAAAAATTCTTCCACCCGGGCTCGAGCAGCATGAGTTCGGGCGGCACGACGTGCCCCTGCATCAGCGGGAACGTGTTGTACGCGAAGCCCGCGCGAATGCCGGCGACGAATCCACCGGACAGCACCATCACGAAGACCAGCGCGGCGACCGCGCCCGCGAAACGCCGCAACGCTGCGCGGTTCGTCGCCGAAGCCTTCTCGCGCGCAGGGAACGCGAGCGACAGCGCGATCCACAGCATCGCGCCGAAAATCGCGAACGCCAGCCCGAGATGCGCCGTCAGCCGAAAGGGCGATACGCGCGGATCGTCGACGAGCCCGCTTTGCACCATCAGCCAGCCGACGGCACCCTGCAGGCCGCCGAGCATGAACACGCCCGCGAGCGGCCACGCGAGGCGCCGTGGAATGCGCCCCCGCGCGAGGAACCACACGTAAGGCACGGCGAACACGAGACCGATCACCCGGCCGAGCAGCCGATGCGCGTACTCCCACCAGAAGATGCGCTTGAATTCGGCGAGCGTCATCGCGTGGTTGACGTCGCGAAACTCGGGCGTCAGCTGATATTTCGCAAACGCGTCGTTCCAGTCGGCCGCCGACAGCGGCGGCAGCGTGCCGACGATCGGCTGCCACTCGGTGATCGACAGCCCCGAATGCGTAAGGCGTGTGACGCCGCCGACGACGACCATCGCGAACACGAGGGCACAGCACAGTGCAAGCCATGCGATCACCGCGCGCGGCTCGCGTTGACGCACCGCGTGCGCGCGCGCCGGGGGCGATGGTGCGATCGCTGTCGCAACCGGTGCGGCGACGCCAGGCATCACGCCTTCAGTGGCCATGGCCGGGTGTGCCTGCCGCGCCGGCGGCTTCCACGTTCGCCACGACTTCGACGCGCCCCGATCGTTCGAATTCCAGCGTCAAGGGCACGGTCTCGCCCGCGACGAGCGGCTTGCGAAGGTCGACGAGCATGACGTGGAGGCCACCCGAGGCCAGCACGACCTTGCCGTTGGCAGGGATGTCGATGCCTGTCACGGGGCGCATCTTCATCAGATTGCCTTGCATCGTCATCGAATGCAGTTCGACCGACGCTGCTGCAGGAGACGCGATGCGAAGCAGGCGATCGGTCGCGCTGCCGCGATTGCGGATCGTGAAATACGCGCCGCCGGTGCGCGCCCCGGGCGGCGTGGGTCGCGCGTAGGGATGCTCGATCGTCAGATTGCCGAGGGTGGCGTCGGTCGCCGCGACGGGGATGGCGAGCAACGTGAACATCCCGGCGACGAGCGCGCGCAGTGAAGCGTGCATCGGGTCGATTTTACCCGCGATCGTTGACAGCCCGGGCGGCAGGCCGTCTAATTGGCCGGGCCACCTGACCAGAGCCGAGTCGCGAGTGTCGCGGCACGCGGCCGCCGCCCGTATCAAGAGACCGAGGAGGAAACCCCGATGCATTCGTTCATCCGTACCGTCGTGCGCACCGTCGCAGCGCTTTCGTTCGCCATCGCGCCCACGGTTTTCGCGCAACAAACGATCACGCTGCATGGCGCCGTGCAGTTCAACGACGATCACGCGTTCAACCGCGCGCTCGTGCGGTTTCAGGAGCTGACCGCCAAGTATTACGGCAAGCCGATCAATTTCGTCCTGCACAAGAACAGCGAGCTCGGCCTCGAGAAGGACTACTTCGCGTTCATGAACCAGGGCATCTCGGTCGACTACGGCATCGTGTCGCCCGCGCACATGTCGACGTTCTCGAAAGCGGCGCCGTTCATCGACGCGCCGTTCCTGTTCCGCGACCTCGACCACTGGAACAAGGTGCTCGACGCCGACACGCTGAAGCCGATCGCCGACGAGGTATCGGCGAAGGGCGACGTGATGCTGATCGGCTTCGCCGGCGGCGGCACGCGCAACATCTTCGCCAACAAGCCCGTGCGCAACCTCGCCGAGATGAAGGGTCTGAAGGTCCGCGTGCAGGGGGCGCCCATCTGGAGCGAGACGTTCGCCGCCGTGGGCATGTCGCCGACGGTGATCGCGTACGACGAGATCTACAACGCCATCCAGAACGGCGTGATCAGCGCCGGCGAAAACGAGGCGGCCGGCGTCGAGGCGATGAAGTTCTACGAAGTGGGGCCGAACCTGAACATGACGCAGCACGCGATCACGATCCGGCCGATCTGCTTTTCCGGCAAGACGTTCAAGAAGCTCCCGCCCGACCTGCAGGCGGCGATCCTGAAGGCCGGCAAGGAAGCGGGAGTCTACGGGCGCCAGATCGAGTCCGGCGAGGACCAGAAGAAGCTCGAAGCGCTGGAAAAGGCCGGCAAGCTCAAGATGATCCAGTTCACCGATCGCGCGGCCATGAAGAAGCTGGCCGACCCGGTGATGGCCGAGTATGCAAAGGAAATCGGCGCCGACGCGATCTACGCGAAGATCAACGCGATGTGACGGTACGCGCGTGAGGCGTTTGATCGACCGGTATTACCGGCTGCTCAACCTGCTCCTGGGGGCCGGCGTCGCGGCGCTGATCATCCCGGTCACCGTGCAGATCATCGCGCGTTTCACCGAGCTCTTTCCGCGCTGGATCTGGACCGAGGAGATGGCGCGGTTCCTCTTCATCTGGATCGTCATGCTCGGCGCAATGGTCGGCGTCCGCGACGGCACGCACTTCGACGTGGACGTGTGGCCCGAGCTCGGTCGGCGCACCAATGCGCTGCTGCGCATCGTCTCCTCGGTGTTCATCCTCGTGTTCGCGCTGGTCTTCATCTGGTACGGGGCGAAGTTCGTGCAGTTCGGATGGAACCAGACGTCCGAGCTCGCCGAGATGCCGATGACGTACATCTTCGTCGCCTGGCCGCTGACGGGGATCACGTGGCTCCTGTTCGCCGGCGAGCGCTTGCTGGCGGACCTGCGCATCGTGCGCGGCACGTCCACGCCGAGCGACGAGCCGGTGGCGCTCGATCCTGCCGAAATGAGCGCCGAGTAGCGCGTGAGGGGCGCGCACGGACTGACGCAGGAACCGCGGCGATGATGACGGCCGCGTTGACGCCGGGCGTCGCGGCGATGTGGCTGTTCGGATCGTTCTTCGCGCTGATGATCCTGCGCGTGCCGATCGCCTTCGCGCTCGGGCTCGCGTGCCTCCCCGTGCTGATGATCGAGCCGCGGCTGTCGCCGATGGTCGTCTTCAACACGACGTTCAAGGCCTACAACTCGTTCATCCTGCTCGCGGTGCCGTTCTTCCTGCTGACCGCGAACCTGATGAACGTCGGCGGGATCACGGATCGAATGGTCCGCCTGTCGCGTGCCATGGTCGGCAATTTCCCCGGCGCGCTCGCGCAGATCAACGTGCTGCTGTCCGTGTTCTTCGCGGGGATCTCGGGCTCGTCGACCGCCGACGCCGCGAGCCAGGGCAAGATCTTCATCGAGGCACAGGTCAAGGAGGGCTACGACCTGTCGTTCTCGATCGCCATCACCGCGGTTTCGGCGGTGCTGGCGGTCATCATCCCGCCGTCGATCATGATGATCGTATTGGGCGGGGTGCTC
>DASSEA010000167.1:0-3658 GCA_035696805.1 Casimicrobiaceae bacterium | reverse complement strand
GAGATCGTGCGGGCCGGGCGAAGCCTCCGGATGACCCTGGAAACTGAACGCCGGACGATCGGTTCGCGCGATCCCCTGCAGGCTTCCGTCGAACAGCGACACGTGCGTCACGCGAACGTTCGAGGGCAGCGTCGCCACGTCGACGGCGAACCCGTGGTTCTGGCTCGTGATCAGTACGTGGCCGGTGTCCTTGTCGAGCACCGGATGATTCGCGCCGTGATGGCCGAATTTCATCTTCGCCGTGCGCGCGCCCGACGCGAGGCCGAGCAACTGGTGACCGAGGCAGATTCCGAACGTCGGCACACCGCGTTCGACCAGTTCGCGAATCGCCGCGATCGCGTAACCGCAGGGCTCGGGATCGCCGGGGCCGTTCGATAGAAACACGCCGTCGGCGTTCAACGCGAGAACGTCGCTGGCCGGCGTCCTGGCCGGCACGACGGTCACCCGGCATCCGCGGTCGACGAGAAGGCGCAGGATGTTGTGCTTGGCACCGAAGTCATAGGCCACGACGTGGAACTTCACGTCCGACAGCTGCCGATAACCGGCACCGAGCGACCACGCGCCCGACGTCCAGTCGTAAGGCGTCGTGCAGGACACCTCCTGGGCCAGATCGAGCCCCGTCATCGCGGGGGCGCTTCGCGCCCGCGCGATCGCCCGCTCGACGTCGGTGTTGTTCAGCGCGTCGGCAGCCGCGATGCAACCGTTCTGCGCGCCACGATCGCGGAGCGCTCGCGTCAGCTTGCGCGTGTCGATGTCGGCGATTCCGACGACGTTGGCCGCGCGCAGATAACCGGGGAGGTCACCGGTGCTGCGCCAGTTCGACGCGACGCCGGGGACGTCGCGAACGACGAGTCCCGCTGCGAAAACGCGCCGCGACTCGGCATCGTCGGCATTGACGCCGACGTTGCCGACATGCGGATACGTGAGCGTCACGATCTGCCCGGCGTACGAGGGATCGGTGACGATCTCCTGGTAGCCCGTCATCGCGGTGTTGAAGACGACTTCGCCGACGGCGTGGCCATGGGCGCCGATCGCGCGGCCGCGAAATACGGTGCCGTCCGCCAAAGCAAGCAGTGCCTGCGTGCGGGACGGAAACAGCGCGCTCACGGTGCGTGTCGCAGGTCGAGCACGTCGGCCATGTCGAACAGTCCGTGCCGGTGCGTCGTTCGCATCGCCGCGACGAACCGCGCGGCCCGCAGTGCGCCGACGGCGAAATTCTGCCGCGACGTCGCCCGATGCGTCAGCTCGAGCCGTTCGCCGACACCCGCGAAGATCACCGAATGCTCACCGACGACATCGCCACCCCGCAGCGTCGCGAAGCCGATGGTTCCGGGCTTGCGCTCGCCCGTCACGCCTTCGCGCGCGTACAGCGCATGCTCCGACAGCGCAACGCCCGCGCCGGCCGCGGCTGCTTCGCCGAGCTTCAGCGCCGTGCCCGACGGCGCATCCACCTTGTGCCGGTGATGCATCTCGACGATTTCGATGTCGAATGCAGGACCCAGCCGGCGGGCGGCGTCCTCGACGAGTTGCGCAAGCACCGTGACGCCGACGCTCATGTTCGCCGCGAATACGATCGGGATCGTGTTCGCGTAGCGGGCGATGGTCGCCTTGCCCTCCGCGTCGAAGCCGGTCGTGCCGACGACGGCGGCGACACCGGCGTGAGCGCACGCGGCGAGATGCGCAAGCGTTCCGGCAGGACGCGTGAAATCGATGAACACGTCGCACGCCTGCACGACGGCGTCGACATCGCTGCTGATGCGCAGCGCCGTCGTGCACCCGGCGTGCGCACCGGGATCGGTGCCGAGCGCGGCACTCTCCGGCACGTCGACGGCGCCCGCGAGCACCAGGTCGTCCGATGCGAGCGTCGCATCGATCAGCGCCTGTCCCATGCGCCCGCCGGCGCCGGCGATGCCGATGCGCACGAGGGCGGACGCTGCCGGCGTCATGTCATCGCGCCGCGTCACGGACCCCGCCGCGGCCTATTTGCGAAAGACGTCGAGAAAACGATCCCAGAATCCCTTGTCGGCGGGCACTTGCGTCGGCAGCGCCTTGGCGCTCGCCGACCGATTCAGTTCGACGACCGACTCGGGCATCGCATCGCCGTCCCAGCGCGTCACCTTCGAATCGTCGAACCACACGGTGAAGTTGCGGTGCTCGACGACCTTGCCCTGCCGCGTGTATTCGTAAATGTAGTCCCAGCGGTCCGGGCGGAACGGCGACGTAAGCAACGGCGTTCCGAGAAGCTGCTTGACCTGCGCCTGCGTCATGCCGACCTTCAGCTTGTCGACCATGTCCTGCGACAGGTAATTGCCCTGGTTGACGTCGATCTTGTAGACACCGAACGACCGCCACGTCGGCAGGTATTGATCCATCGTCGCGCAGCCGGTCAGCGCGAGTGCAAGGGTCACCGCCGCCGCGCGGCGCGCGCCGCGCATGCGGAAATCGCGTCGGTACACTCTGGGAATCATCGAGGCAAATGGCTATTATAGCGATGCACCCCCCGCATCCTTCGCGGCGCCGCGCCGTCGAAGCGCGCCGCGGCGTCGCCCCCACCCCTCATGACGACATCGCACGATCTCAAGAGTGCCGGGCTCAAGGCCACGATCCCGCGCCTCAAGATCATCAACCTTTTCGAAACGTCGACCGTGCGGCACCTGACGGCGGAGGATGTCTACAAGCTGCTGCTGACCGAAGGCCTGGACATCGGACTCGCCACCGTCTACCGCGTGCTGACGCAGTTCGAGCAGGCGGGGCTGCTCGTTCGCCATCATTTCGAGTCGGGGAAGGCGGTCTTCGAACTGAACGAAGGGAAGCACCACGATCACCTGGTCTGCATGCAGTGCGGGCGCGTCGAGGAGTTCTACGACGCCGAGATCGAAAAGCGCCAGGCGCGCATCGCGAAGGAACGCGGCTTCGCGATCAGCGAACACGCGCTCTACCTGTACGCCGACTGCACGAAGCCGCGCTGTCCTTACCGCAAGATCAGCGGACCCAACTAAGCCTCGTTGCAGTCTCGACGGCGCAAGTCCATCGCGCGCAGGGTTTACCCGCCCGTGTCGTCCGCCGGCGGTAGCGCATCGGGCAACGTCGCCTCCCCACGATTGAAGTCCGCAACGCGGAAGCCGAGCGCGAACAACGCGCCGAAATACACGCACGCCCCCGCGGCGACGACGAGCGCGAGCCGCCCGACCTTGTACGTGACCCCAGCCGCAAGCCACGCCGCGCCCGGCCCCATGGTGACGGCGATGACGATCGCCAGCAGCGCCACCGCCACGCAGACCTTTGCGAAAAAACGCAACCAGCCCGGACGCGGGTGGTAGAAGCGCTTGCGCCGCAGCAGCCAGAACAAAAGCGCTGCGTTGAAACACGCGCCGACGCTCGTCGCGAGCGTGAGTCCCGCCTGCTCGAGTCCGAGCGGCCACGCGAACAGCACCGCGCAAGCCTGCGTGATCAGCACGGTGGCGAAGGCGATCTTCACCGGCGTACTCATCACCTGCCGCGCGTAGAACCCGGGCGCGAGGATCTTCACGAAGATCAACGCCGGCAAGCCGATCGTGTACCCGAGCAACGCCAGCCGCGTCTGGATGACGTCGTCGACGGTGAAGCGTCCGTACTGGTAGAGCGTCGAAACGAGCGGCAGCGCGAGGATCGCGAGCGC
>DASSEA010000166.1:0-5002 GCA_035696805.1 Casimicrobiaceae bacterium | reverse complement strand
CGCGGCGCGAGACGACTCGCAGCGCAGCGTGCATTGCGCCGATCTACCGCCCATCGAGCACGCTGCGCGAGCTTCGTTCGGTGGTGACGGGAGACGCCAGGTTTTCGTTCGGCGCGAGCGCGCCCGCGGCCATGCCCCGCGGCGTCAGCACCGCGCCGGCCAACTCCAGCGGCGGCGGCGCCGACCATTCCTCGATGTCATGATCGACGGCGGCGACGGTATAGCGCGGAAGCACCGACCACGCGGCAGCGAATGCGACCAGGAACACGGCGACGACCGCGCCGGCCGCCGCACCCATGCGCGTCCGGCGGCTGACGACCCAGAAGCGGAGACGGCACGCTTCGCAACGATACGGGGAGCGGAACACGTGCGCACCGGCCTCACGACTGCGAATGCTCGAGCGCCGGACATGCGCGCTGCCGCATGCCGGACACCGATGAAGCGCGAACCACGGGCGGGTCTTCGTTGCTGCTTGTGCGTCATCGAGCGCGGCGCGACGCCGTACGGCGCGACGGTGCGCGGCGGCGCTGGCGCGCGACGTCGATAGATGATGTCGCTCCATGCGTGAGGACAGTCGCGGTCGGTCGTCGCGCGGCGCTTACATGCTGCGCCGGTATTGTCCGCCGACCTCGAACAGCGCGTTCGTGATCTGACCGAGCGAGCAGACACGGACGGTCTGCATCAACGCCTCGAACACGTTGCCGTTTTCGATCACCGTGCGCTTGAGGCGCTCCAGCGCCGCCGGCGCGCTACCTGCGTTGCGGCGCTGAAAGTCCGCGAGGCGTTCGAGCTGCGATTCCTTCTCCGCCTCGGTCGAGCGTGCGAGCGCGAGCTTCTGCGGTACCTGATCGCCACGCGGATTGCGGAACGTGTTGACGCCGACGATCGGGTAGGTGCCGTCGTGCTTCAGGTGTTCGTAGTGCAGCGACTCCTCCTGGATCTTGCCGCGTTGGTAGCCGGTCTCCATCGCGCCAAGCACGCCGCCGCGCTCGGACAGCGCCTCGAATTCCTTCAGAACCGCTTCCTCGACCAGCGCCGTGAGCTCTTCGACGATGAACGACCCCTGGTTGGGATTCTCGTTCTTGCCGAGGCCCCATTCGCGGTTGATGATCATCTGGATCGCCATCGCACGCCGCACGCTCTCCTCGGTCGGCGTGGTGATCGCTTCGTCGTAAGCGTTCGTGTGCAGCGAATTGGTGTTGTCGTACGTCGAGATCAGCGCCTGCAGCGTCGTGCGGATGTCGTTGAACGCAATCTCCTGCGCGTGCAGCGAACGGCCGCTCGTCTGCGAGTGGAACTTGAGCTTCTGGCTGCGCTCGTTCGCGCTGTAGCGCTCGCGCATGGCGATCGCCCAGATGCGCCGCGCGACACGACCGATCACCGCATACTCCGGATCCATCCCGTAGCTGAAGAAGAACGACAGGTTCGGCGCGAAGTCGTCGATGTGCATGCCGCGCGCCAGGTACGCCTCGACGAACGTGAAGCCGTTCGCGAGCGTGAACGCGAGCTGCGAGATCGGATTCGCGCCCGCTTCCGCTATGTGGTAGCCGGAGATCGACACCGAGTAGAAATTCTTCACGTTGTGATGGACGAAGTACTGCTGGATGTCGCCCATCACCTTCAGGCTGAACTCGGTCGAGAAGATGCACGTGTTCTGACCCTGGTCCTCCTTCAGGATGTCCGCCTGTACGGTGCCGCGCACGGTGGCGAGCGTCCATGCCCGGATCTTCGCCGCCTCGTCCTCGGTCGGTTCGCGGCCGTTGTCCTGCGCGAACTTGTCGAGCTGCTGGTCGATCGCGGTGTTCATGAACATCGCGAGGATCGTCGGCGCCGGCCCGTTGATCGTCATCGACACGGAATTGTTCGGCGCGCACAGGTCGAAGCCCGCGTACAACACCTTCATGTCGTCGAGCGTCGCAATCGAGACGCCGGAATTGCCGACCTTGCCGTAGATGTCGGGGCGACGGTCCGGGTCGTTACCGTAGAGCGTGACCGAATCGAAGGCCGTCGACAGCCGCTTGGCCGGCATGCCGTCCGCCAGCAGATGGAATCGCCGGTTGGTGCGCGCCGCATCGCCCTCGCCGGCGAACATCCGCGTCGGGTCCTCGTTCTCGCGCTTGAAGGCGAAGACGCCGGCGGTGAACGGGAAACTGCCCGGCACGTTTTCCGTCAACTGCCAGCGCAGGATCTCGCCGTCGTCGGCGTACGACGGCAGCGCGACTTTGCGTACCTTCGTTCCCGAAAGAGACGTCGTCGTCAGCGCCGTGCGGATTTCTCGGTCGCGGATCTTCACGACGTATTCGTCGCCGCCGTACGCCCGTGTCGTCCGCGGCCACATGTCGAGCAGCTTCTTCGATCGCGCGTCGAGCTGCGCGTCGCGCGCGGCGATCAGCGCGTCGATGGCGGCAGTCCCATCCGTGGCGTCGTTTGACTCTGCCCCGACGTCGGCCTCGAGCATCCGCTTCGTCGCGCGCAATTGCTGCCGCTCGCGCGCCGCCTTCGACTGCGCCTCGGCCCAGTCGTGATAGCCGCGGACCGTTTCCGCGATGTCGGCGAGGTAACGCACGCGTGCAGGCGGGATCACCGCCTGCTGCTGCGACGAATGTTTCGACGCCTGCTTCGGCAGCGTACCTGCGACGAGCGCAAGACCGTGCTCGCGCAGCTTGTCGGCAACGGCGTGATAAAGCGCCGTGACGCCGTCGTCGTTGAACCGCGACGCGATCGTGCCGTAGACGGGCATCGCGTCGGGTGCGACCCTGAACTGCTCCCGGTTGCGCTGGTACTGCTTGCGCACGTCGCGCAACGCGTCCTGTGCGCCCTTGCGATCGAACTTGTTGATGGCGACGAAGTCTGCGAAGTCCAGCATGTCGATCTTCTCGAGTTGCGACGCGGCACCGAACTCCGGCGTCATCACGTAGAGCGACACGTCGACGTGCGGCACGATCGCCGCGTCGCCCTGCCCGATGCCCGACGTCTCGACGATGACCAGATCGAATCCCGCCGCCTTGCACGCGGCGATCGCGTCGGGCAGCGCCTTCGATATTTCGCTGCCGGCATCGCGCGTCGCGAGCGAGCGCATGTAGATGTTCGGTGCGTGGATCGCGTTCATCCGGATCCGGTCGCCGAGCAGCGCACCGCCGGACTTTCGCCGCGACGGATCGATCGACAGGATCGCGATCTTCAGGCGATCGCGCTGATCGACCCTGAAGCGACGCACCAGCTCATCGGTCAGTGAACTCTTGCCCGCGCCGCCAGTGCCGGTAATGCCCAGCACCGGTGACTTCGCATTCGCCGCGGCGTCGGCGAGCGCCTTGCGCAACGCGGGTGAAGCGACGCCCGCCTCGAGCGCGCTGATCGTTCGCGCGAGCGCGCGTGTCCGCGCGTACCGGTCGCCCTGCGTCAATGGCGTCAACGCGTCGGGCACCGTCTGCGTCAGATCCACATCTGCCGCCGCCACGATCTCGTTGATCATGCCCTGCAGGCCGAGCCGCTGGCCGTCCTCCGGCGAGAAGATGCGCGCAACGCCCTGGTCGTGCAGCGCCTTGATCTCGGCGGGTACGATGACGCCGCCGCCGCCGCCGAACACCTTGACGTGTCCGGCGCCGCGCTCGCGCAGCAGCTCGAGCATGTAAGTGAAGAACTCGACGTGGCCGCCCTGGTAGGACGAAATCGCGATGCCGTGCGCGTCCTCCTGGATCGCACAGTCGACGATCTCCTCGACGGACCGGTTGTGTCCGAGGTGAATGACCTCGCAGCCCGTTGCCTGAAGGATGCGTCGCATGATGTTGATCGACGCATCGTGGCCATCGAACAGGCTCGCAGCCGTCACGAAGCGCACCTTGGCGACCGGTTTGTATACGAGCGGTTGGCGCGTCGAGATATCGTTCATCGCAGGGGCTCGCGAGATGCGTGCAGCCATCAGCGCCGCGAGCGGTCAACCCGGCAAGCTTACCGGATACAGGACGCTCGGTATGACATTTACGTAAACGTTAAATGGTGATGCCAGGCGCACAGCGCTCCTGCACCGCCGGGCACGATGCAGGGACAATCTGCGCTGGGATCGGGTCCAGCTTGATGCGCCGCCTTCGTACGGTACCCCGGAAGTCGCCCGGCACTTTGCCGGGTGGCGACTGTCCCATGCTGCCACTTCCCTTCTCTTCCGGGTTCCCAATGCTCGCTCGCTCCCTGCGCCGGCTGCTCGTTCTCGTCGCATTCCTGCCGATTGCGGCGTTCGCCGCGCTGCCCGCGGGTGTCACCCAGGTCACCAGCGTCGAAGGCGTGGATGAATACCGCCTCGCGAACGGCCTCACCGTGCTGCTGTTCCCCGACGCGACCAAACCGACGACGACCGTCGACGTCACGTACAAGGTCGGTTCGCGCCACGAAAACTACGGCGAAACCGGCATGGCGCACCTGCTCGAACACATGCTGTTCAAGGGCACGCCGTCGGTACCGAGCGTGTTCGCCGAACTCGGCCGTCGCGGCATGTCGTTCAACGGCACGACGTCCTACGATCGCACCACGTACTTCGAAACGTTCACGGCATCGCCCGCCTCGCTCGACTGGGTGCTGATGATGGAAGCCGAGCGGATGACGCGGTCGACGTTCAGCAAGGCGGAGCTCGACTCCGAGATGACCGTCGTGCGCAACGAGTACGAGAGCGGAGAGAACCGTCCGCAAAGCGTGCTGTGGAAGCGGATGGCCGCCGTCGCGTTCGACTGGCACAACTACGGCAAGCCGACGATCGGCGCGCGCTCCGACATCGAGAACGTTCCGTTCGAGCGCCTGCGCGCGTTTTACCGGACGTATTACCAGCCGGACAATGCCGTGCTGACGATCGCCGGCAAGTTCGACACGGCCCGCGCGCTCGCCGCGATCGCGAAGAACTTCGGCGCGATCCCGAAACCCGCGCGCACGCTGCCGAAGCTCTACACCGTCGAGCCGGTGCAGGACGGCGAGCGCACGGTCACCGTCCGCCGCGTCGCGGGAACGCAATGGATCG
>DASSEA010000165.1:0-4584 GCA_035696805.1 Casimicrobiaceae bacterium | reverse complement strand
GATTGCGGCGTAACGCACGCCACGTCGATATTGCAGCTCCCGGCGGTGCCGATATCCTGCACGGTCTTCGCGTCCAGCTTGCGCAGCGACGACGGCGCCACCACCTGATGCGAGACGCGCGCGATCGACAACGTCGCAGCGGGGATTCCCGTCCCTGCCGCAACCTCGAACTCGATCGTCGCGACGTCGCCTTCGAGCACCGGCGACCAGAAGCTTCCGAATTGTGCGGTGTCGGACGCCACCGCCGAGGCGGCGAACGGCCCGAACGCTTGCGCGCGCTCGCCGGTGCCGGCGAAGCGCTGGCTGACCGAACCCGTTGCGCCCGTCAGGCGCAACGCCACCCGCAGCGCCGCGGCGCCCGGTGACGTCACCGAAAGCCGCGCTGCGCGCGCGCCGTCGGCCAGCGTCTGCCACGGCAAGGAGGCAAGCGCAACGTTGCGCGCGGCCGCGGGAACGTCGCGCGGAAACGCGACCGCGATCGGACCCTTGAGCGTCGTCGCGCGCCCGGCGCGCGCGGGCCGACTCGCCTGATTGCGCTGCCGCAGCACGTCACGCTCGGCAGCGGTCGGTTCCGGCAACGCGATGCGCAGCGCCGGCGCCGTCGGTGCGAGCGTCATCTTCGGCACAACCGTTTTGTCGCTCGACACGCCGCGAAACGACGCAGGCGGCACGGCGGTGATCGGAACGTCGGCGTACGCGCAGAACGCGGCGAAGGCCGTCGCCATCGCGACGCAGGCGCGCATCCGTATCGCAACTTCGGTCATCGATGTCTCCGTTTGATGCAAGTCGGCGCGCGTTCGTCGTGAAATCGTTACAACGCGTCGAGCAACGCCCCCGGATTGCAATGGGTTCCGACGCGATGTCGCAGGGTGGGGCGCTCAGTTGACCGGCAAAGCGCGCGGCGGTTCCACGGGCGCGTCGAGGCACTGTCGCAGCGTCGGCTCCCACGCGGAAAGCGCAAATCCGAACGTCTGTGCAAAGCGCGATGCGTCGAGGACGCCATACGCCGGCCTGCGTGCCGGCGTGGGGTATTCAGCGGTCGTGATCGGCAGCACCCGCGTGCCTCGATCGCGGAGGATCGCGCACGCGAAGTCGTACCACGTGCAGGCGCCTTGCGCGGTCAAATGATAGAGGCCCGCGTGAGTTCCGAGCGCGTCACGTCCGCGCTCGATCAGCTGCGCAGTGGCGTTCGCGAGTGCCCGCGCCCAGTTGGGAACGCCGGTCTGGTCGGCGACGACGCGCAATTCGTCGCGTTCGTTTGCGAGCCGCTCCATCGTCGTCAGGAAATTCGTGCCGTGCCGCGCGTACACCCAGCTCGTGCGCAACACGATCGCCGCGGCCCCGCTCGCTTCGATCGCCTGCTCGCCCGCGCGCTTGCTCGCGCCGTACACGCTGAGCGGTCGCGGCGCATCGCTTTCCGAGTACGGCGTGGCCTTGGTGCCATCGAAGACGTAATCGGTCGAATAGTGGATCAGCAAGGCGCCGACGCGCTTCGCCTCGCGAGCCAGCGCTTCCGGCGCGTGCGCGTTCACCGCGAACGCGAGATCGCGCTCGCTTTCGGCGCGATCCACGGCGGTGTAAGCGGCGGCGTTGACGATGAACTGCGGCGCATTCCTGCGCACGATCGCAACGATCGCCGCGGCATCGGTCACGTCGAGCGTCGCACGATCGCAGGCAATCGTCCTCCCCGCCGCGGGGAGTCGCGCGACGAGCTCGCGGCCGAGCTGCCCTCCCGCGCCGAGCACGAGGATCGTCGGTCGTGCAGCGCGCGAGGCCGCGCGCATCAGGCGTAACAGTCGGCTGCCGCGAGCGGCGTGCCCGTCGCATCCTTCGGCGCGAGGATCGGCGCAATCGCGTCCGGCCAGGCGATGCCGAGCGCGCGATCGTTCCACAGCAGCGTCCGCTCGTGTTCAGGGAACCAGTAGTCCGTCGTCTTGTAGAGGAATTCCGCGGACTCCGACGTCACCATGAACCCGTGCGCGAAGCCCGGCGGTATGTAGAGCATCCGGCGATTGACGGCAGACAGCACGAGCGCGACGTGCCGGCCGAAGGTCGGTGACGACCGGCGCAGATCGACGGCGACGTCGAACACCTCCCCTTCGGTCACGCGCACGAGCTTGCCCTGCGCATGCTCGACCTGGTAGTGCAGCCCGCGAACGACGCCGTGGATCGACCGCGAGTGATTGTCCTGCACGAACTCGCCGTCGATTCCGGCATCGGCGAACGTGCGGCGATTCCAGCTCTCGAAAAAAAAGCCGCGGGCATCGCCGAACACGCGCGGCTCGATCAGCAGCACGTCGGGCAGTGCGGTCGGCTCTACGCGCATCACTGGCCGTCCGGTTCGTCGAGGATCCGAAGCAGATAGCGACCGTAGCCGTTTTTCGCCATCGCAGAGCCTAGCTTCGCGAGCTGCGCGGCGTCGATGTAGCGCATCCGGTACGCGATCTCCTCGGGGCACGCGATCTTCAGTCCCTGCCGGCGCTCGATCGTCTCGATGTACTGCGATGCCTCGAGCAGCGACTCGTGCGTGCCGGTGTCGAGCCACGCCATGCCGCGGCCCATCACTTCGCACGACAGCGCGTTCCAGTCGAGATAGCGGCGGTTGACGTCGGTGATCTCGAGCTCGCCGCGCGCCGACGGCTGCAGGTCCTTCGCGACATCGAGCACGCGATTGTCGTAAAAGTAGAGACCCGTCACCGCGTACCGCGACTTCGGCCTGAGCGGTTTCTCTTCGAGGCTCACCACGCGGCCGCCGCGATCGAATTCGGCGACGCCATAGCGTTCCGGGTCGGCGACCGGATAGGCGAAGATCGTCGCGCCTTCAGCGTTGGCGGTCGCCCGCTGCAGCTGCGGCTGCAGGTCGTGGCCGTAGAAGATGTTGTCGCCGAGCACGAGCACCGACGAATCGCCACCGATGAACGTGCGGCCGATGATGAACGCCTGCGCGAGTCCGTCGGGCGATGGCTGCACCGCGTACTGGAGGTTCAGGCCCCAGCGGGCGCCGTCGCCGAGCAGCTGCGCGAAGCGCGGCGTGTCTTCCGGCGTCGAGATCAGCAGGATGTCGCGAATGCCGGCGAGCATCAGCGTCGACAGCGGGTAATAGATCATCGGCTTGTCGTACACGGGCAGCAGCTGCTTCGATACGACCTGCGTGACGGGGTGGAGGCGCGTGCCCGATCCGCCGGCGAGAATGACCCCCTTGCGCGTCACGGCCATCGCGCTCAGGCCTCGGCGCTTTCCGCGTAGTGCAGGTCGACCCATCGGCGGTACTCGGCGTTCTGCACGCTCGCAAGCCACGCGTCGTTGCCGAGGTACCAGTCGACGGTGCTTCGCATTCCAGACTCGAACGTCTCGCTCGGCGCCCAGCCGAGCTCGCGCCGAATTTTCGATGCGTCGATCGCATAGCGGCGATCGTGCCCCAGCCGATCGGTAACGAACGTGATCTGGCGGGCGCAGTCGAGGCCGGGCCGGCGCTCGTCGACCAGCCGGCACAGCGTCCGCACGACGTCGATGTTGGTCTTTTCCGCATTTCCACCGACGTTGTACGTTGCGCCGGCCGCGCCATGCGCCAGCACCGTGCGGATCGCGCTGCAATGATCGCGCACGTACAGCCAGTCGCGAACGTTGCGGCCATCGCCGTACACGGGCAGCGGCTTGCCGGCCAGCGCGTTGACGATCATCAGCGGGATGAGCTTCTCGGGAAACTGCAGCGGTCCGTAGTTGTTCGAGCAGTTGGTCGTGAGCGTCGGCAAGCCGTACGTGTGGTGATACGCGCGCACCAGGTGATCGGACGCCGCCTTCGACGCGGCGTAAGGACTGTTCGGCGCGAACGGCGTCGCTTCGGAAAACGCCGGATCGGCAGGCCCGAGCGAGCCGTAAACCTCGTCGGTCGACACGTGAAGGACGCGAAACGCGTCCCGCCCGGCTCCGGACAAATTCCCGTGGTAGGCCCTTGCTTCCTGCAGCAAGACGAACGTTCCCAGGACGTTGGTCTGCACGAAGTCCCCGGGGCCGTCGATGCTGCGATCCACGTGGCTCTCGGCCGCGAAGTGCACGACAGCCCTCGGTCGGTGCTCCACGAACAGTCTTCGCACCAGCGGGGCATCGCAGATGTCTCCGCGCACGAACAGATGATCGCCGTCGCTCCGCAGGGACTCGAGGTTCTCGAGGTTGCCGGCGTAGGTCAGCTTGTCAAGGATGACGACCGGTTCCCGCTCCTGCCGCAACCAGTCGAGGACAAAGTTGCATCCGATGAAGCCTGCGCCGCCGGTTACGAGAATCACAGATGCACGCTTTAGCAGGTTGGTACAAGCGTGATTCTAAGGGAGCGGCACCTCCTCACCTACGGCCCGGGCGGACGGCAAGCGAAGGTTGTGGAGACGCGCCAGGCTGACTGGGGACGAAGAAGCGCCGCGGCACCGCCTAGACCGAGTACCCCGCCTTGCGCGCGAAGTGCACCGTCGCCTCCAGAAACCCCTGCTTCGACCCGCAATCGAACCGCTGCCCCGCATAGCGGTACGCATACGTCGACCCGCCCGGCACCATCCGCGCGATCGCGTCGGTCAGCTGAATCTCGCCGCCGGC
>DASSEA010000164.1:0-4066 GCA_035696805.1 Casimicrobiaceae bacterium | reverse complement strand
ATGCCACATGACGTGCGTCTGCGGATAGCCGTGCAGCAGCAGAACCGGCGGACCGTCGCCGCCGACGACGCACCGAATCTCCGTTTCGCGCGTCTGGATGCGATGTGACGCGAAACCGGGAAAGAAGACCTCGTCCACGGTCGACCGACGACTCCGCGATGCCCGCCAATCAGCCGAGGACAGCCGCGATGCGCGCGTCGTCGATTCCCACCGAGCGCGCTGCGGCGGCGAGGTCGGCGACCGTCTTGTCATCGAGCGGCAGGCCGTCCCGAAGCCGCTCGGCACGCGTGCGCCGCTCGATGTCACCCGGCGCGAGCACCGGCTGGCCGCGGCTGCTGGGAGGCGACGCCTTGACCCAGTCGACGAAGCGACGTGCCTCTGCGGTCACCGCGCCGTCGGGCGCGTAGACGCGTGGCGCGATATAGATCGACAGCATGTTGTTGCGCAGGACCGGATCGTCCGGATCGGAACTGCGGCCCGTCGACACTGCACCGGCGAGAAGATCGGTGACGATCGACAGCCCCGAGCCTTTGTGCCCGCCCACCGTCAGCAGCGCGCCACCGTCGTAGAACGCCGCGGGATCGGTCGTCGGCGCACCTTCGCGATCGATGATCCATCCTTCGGGCACGCGTTCGCCCTTGTTCATCGCCACCATCAGCTTGCCTTCGGCGACCATCGATGTGGTGACGTCCAGGATCACCGGGTCGCCGCCGTCGATCGGCACGCCGATGCAGATCGGGTTCGTCGACAGCCGTCGATCGCTGCCACCGAACGGCGCAACGCGTTGCGCGCCCGACGTGTTCAGGAAATGCAGCGACACCTGGCCTTCCTGCGCCGCCATCTCGGCCCAGTCACCGACGCGGCCGAGATGACCACAGTTGCGCAGACCGATCATCGCGATGCCCCGCTTCGCAGCCTTGGCGATGCCGAGTCGCGCCGCGAATTCGCCGATGACCTGGCCAAAGCCGCGATTGCCGTCGACGATGGCGAGCGTGTCGGTATCGACGGCAACGGTCGGCGGCTGGTTCGGTCGCAGCCAGCCTGATCTGACCCATTCGAGATATTTTCCGACCCGGATGACGCCGTGCGAATCGTGGCCGACGAGGTTCGCATCCACGAGCCGCCGCGCGATCGTCGCCGCCTCGTCGGGCGCGGAGCCGCATTCGCGCATGACCGTCGTCACGAACGCAACGAGTGATGTGGCGGGCAGCGTACGCACGTCAGTGAATCTCCGGATCGGGGATCGGCGCGGTGCCTTCGAGGAAGTCGAAATCGCAACCGTCGTTCGCCTGCCGGATGTGTTGCTGGTACAGCGCGCCGAAGCCGCGCGCGTAATGGGGCGCCGGTCGTTGCCAGCGTTCGCGGCGCCGGGCGAGTTCGGCATCGTCGACGTCGAGTTGCAGGCGGCGCTCGGAGACGTCGAGCGTGATCATGTCGCCGTCGCGAACGAACGCGAGCGGGCCGCCCACGTACGACTCGGGGGCGACGTGCAGCACGCAGGCGCCATAGCTCGTGCCGCTCATGCGCGCGTCCGAGATCCGCAGCATGTCGCGCACCCCCTGTTCGAGCAGTTTTGTCGGTATCGGCAGTTGCCCCCACTCAGGCATGCCAGGCGCGCCGAGCGGTCCGGCGTTCTTCAGCACGATCACGGAGTCGGCCGTGACCGGCAACGCGGGATCGTCGATGCGCGCCGCCATGTCGTTGTAGTCGGCGAACACGATTGCGGGTCCGCGATGCGCGAGCAGCTTCGCTTCCGCCGCAGCAGGCTTGATCACAGCGCCGTCGGGGGCGAGATTGCCGTGCAGCACCGCGAGGCTGCCCGACTGCACGAGCGCTCGCTCGCGCGGCAAAATGACATCGGCGTTGAAGATTTCGGCGTCGCCAATCGCATCGCCGAGCGACGTTGCGCCTACCGTGCGCGCATCGACGTGCAACAGGTCCCGCACGCTTGCCATCAAAGCGCGCAGGCCGCCTGCGTAATAGAAATCCTCCATCAGGTACTTGCCTGCCGGACGGACGTTGGCGAGGAGCGGCGTGCGGCGTGACAGCGCATCGAAACGCTCGAGCGAAAGCGCAATGCCGCAGCGGCGCGCCATCGCGATCAGGTGCACGATCGCGTTGGTCGAACCGCCGAGCGCGAGCACCGTCGTGATGGCGTTGTCGAAACTCTCGGTGGTCAGGATGTCGCGCGGCTTCAGGTCTTCCCACGCCATTGCGACGACACGCCGTCCCGTCTCGACGGCCATCCGTGCGTGCCGGGAATCCGCAGCGGGGATCGACGCCGCACCCGGTAGCGTCATGCCGAGCGCCTCAGCGGCCGACGTCATCGTCGACGCCGTGCCCATCGTCATGCAGTGTCCGTGCGAGCGCGCGATGCCGTTCTCGATTTCCTCCCACGCCGCCTCGGACAGATTGCCGGCGCGCTTTTCCGCCCAGAACTTCCACACGTCCGAACCCGATCCAAGATACTGACCGCGCCAGTCGCCACGCAGCATCGGACCCGCGGGGAGAAAGATTGCGGGCAGGTTCATGCTGATGGCGCCCATCAGCAACGCGGGCGTCGTCTTGTCGCAGCCGCCCATCAGAACCGCTGCATCGGCGGGATACGAGCGCAACAGTTCTTCGGTCTCCATCGCGAGCAGGTTGCGATAGAGCATCGTCGTGGGCTTCTGGAACGGCTCCGACAACGTCAACGCCGGCATTTCCACCGGGAAGCCGCCGGCCTGCCACACGCCGCGCTTCACCTCCTCGGCGCGCTGCCGGAAATGCGCATGGCACGGGTTGATGTCGCTCCACGTGTTGACGATGGCAATGACCGGCTTGCCGACGTAATCGTTGCGCGCATACCCCATCTGCGCCGTGCGCGACCGATGACCGAACGAGCGCATGTCGGTCGCGCCGTACCAGCGATGCGACCGGAGTTCTTCGGGACGTTTCTTGGCCGTCATGCGACAATCGTGGTGTCGTTGCAAGTATAGCCTCGGGTCGCTGACATCAGGCGCGCACGCGGCGGCCATACCGTCGACGCAAGCGCCCTCGGGAGGCAGTCATGGAACGGATCGCCATCCTCCCCTCGCGCATGCCTTCGCGCGCGCTTCGCATGCGTTCGCGTGCGATTCAAATCACGACGGTGCTCATGTTCGCCCTGCCGTTCGCGCGTCCGGCGCATGCGGCCGACGCGACCGATGCCATCGCGGTGCCACCCGCACAGGGGCGCGCCGATGATGCGATCGCCACCCCTTCCAAAGTCGACGCCGACAAGCTGTTCGGCGCGATCGTCAAGGTGTCGACGCGGTCGGTGCCGGGCGCGCGCAGTGCGGCGACGCTCGGCGACGAGCGCGAAGGCTCGGGCGTCGTCATCGGCGACAACGGCCTCGTGCTGACGATCGGTTACCTGATCGTCGAGGCGGACGACGTCAAGATCACGGATGCCAAAGGACGCACGCTGCCCGCGCAGATCGTCGGCTACGACCATGCGAGCGGATTCGGACTGGTGCGGGCGCAGGTACCCCTCGACGCGCAGCCGATCGCGCTCGGCGATTCGTCGAAGACCGCCGAACGCGATCCGGTGATGATCGCGAGCGCCGGCGGTCCGGGAGCCGCGTTTGCGTGGATCGTTTCGAAGCGGCAGTTCACGGGCAACTGGGAATACCAGCTCGACTACGCGCTGTACACGAGTCCGCCGACGTCGAACTGGAGCGGCGCGGCGTTGATCGATCGCGACGGCAAGCTGCTCGGCATCGGCTCGCTGATCGTGCGCGAGGCGACCTCCGAAGACCCGAAATTGCCGGGCAATGTGTTCGTGCCGATCGACTTCCTGAAACCAATCCTCGATGACCTCGTGCGCGAGGGACATCGCGCCGGTCCTGCGCGGCCCTGGCTCGGCATCGCAGCGGACGAGGTGCAGGGGCGCCTGATCGTTACGCGCGTGTCACCCGACGGCCCGGCCGATCGCGCCGGGCTTGCCGCCGGCGACATCATCCTCGGCGTCGGCTCGGACGCCGTGCGCACGCAGGCGCAGTTCTACGAGCGGCTCTGGAACCGGAGGCGCGCGGGCGACGACGTA
>DASSEA010000163.1:0-9707 GCA_035696805.1 Casimicrobiaceae bacterium | reverse complement strand
GCGCTCGGGCGCGATGATCCAGACGTCGGTCGAAAGAGTCCGCGCCGCGTCCGCGAGCAGGCGCAGGCCCGGCGCCTTTACGCCGTCATCGTTGCAGACCAGGATGCGCATGGTTCAACAGTCGATCCGATCGCCGGTCGCGAGCTCAACGCGTAGCGCCGGGATTCGCAGCGCGAGCCGCGCGAGCGCGTCCGCGTCGCACGAGTGACCTATGACGAGCGACGCGCCCGATGCCGCGACGATCGCGAGGTTTTCGGGCAGCGTCGGATGCGTCGGCAGCCGTATCCATTCCGCGGCGTCGTCGGCGACCATTCGTTCGCCCGGACTGTGCGCGGGAAGATGGCCGGTGAAAAGCGCCGGGTGTCGGTGCGCCTGCACCTGCCGCAGGATCTCCGGCGACGTACCCGACAGGCCCATTGCATCGTGACAAAGCAGTGCGGCGTTCGGCAACCGATCGTGCGGCCGCCAGTCGACCGACGCTGCAAGTCGTGCGGTCAGGCGCGCGGCGACGTCGTCGACGAGCCACGCCGACGCGTCGATTTGCGAGCCCAACGCCTCCCGCATGCCCGGCGCGAGTGCGAGCAGCCCGGGAACGATGGCGAGCAATTCCGCCGAGCGGCCATAAAGCGGCGTCGGCAGCACACAACCGCCGGGGTGGCGACCGACCCACGCAGCGATCGCCGCAGCGCGCGTCGTCGCATCGGTCGCATCATCGCCGTACGACGCATCGATGACGAGCGCATCGCAGCGCGGCAGCGGATCCATCGCGAACACCGGGCTTCGCGGCGCGACATCGCTGCAATAGACGACTCGGGTGCGCGCATCGGTGATGCTGCACCACACGCCGCCGGCGACGTGCCCCGAGCGACCGGTGCCGACGCGAAGGGGTCCGACGCGCAGCGCGTCCGCGCCGAGCGGCAGCGTTTCGATGTGCGCAGCCCGCACGCGCGCGGAATGCGACGGTTCGGCATAGCCCGCGAGGCCGTCGTCGAGTTCGCGAGCGGTCTCGGGCGTCATGAAGATGCGACCGTCGAAGCCGTGCTCGATGCACCAGCCGAGCGCAGCGACGTGGTCTTCATGCGCATGCGTGATGACGATTGCATCGAGCGCCCGCAGTTCCTCCGTGCGGAGCGCAGGCCAGTAGTCGGCACCGCCGCGCGCGCTGGTTTTCACGCCGGCATCGAGCAGCAGGTGGTAACCGTCCGTTTCGATGCCGAGCGACGTGCGTCCCTTTTCCGCGAATCCGCCGTGAAGTGCGAGCCGCATCGTCGTCAAGCGCCTGGATGCGCAGGCCGCGGAAGCACCCACCCATCGTCGACCGCCAGCGTGACGGGATCGCCGCTGCGAAGGGAACAGGGTTCGCCGGCGATGAAATGCAACGGAATGTCGGAGGCCGCGGCGGCTACCGCATCGACACGAAAGTGACCACCCTGGTAGACGATCGCGCCCACGCGCGCGCGGATGCCCGGCGCGTCCGGGTCGACGATGCGCAACGCGCTTTCGCGCAGGCACGCGTGACCGTCGCGAGCGAGCGGTCGCGCAGGTTCGCACCGCATCGACGTACGATAGCCAAAGACATCGGCCGTGCATGATGTATCGCCATCGCGTTCGGCATGGCTGATCGGCACGACCATGCCGTCGCCGATGAAGCGCGCTACCGTCGCATCGGCGGGCTCGCGATAGAGCTGCGACGGCGTCGCGACCTGCAGGATGCGGCCGTTATCCATGACGGCGATGCGGTCGGCAAGCGCCATCGCTTCCGCCTGGTCGTGCGTGATGTAGATCATCGTCGTGCCGGTGCGCTCGTGGAATTTCGCGAACTCGCGTTCCATCGCGGCGCGCAGATGGACGTCGAGATTTGCGAGGGGTTCGTCGAGCAGCACCAGCGACGGCTCGGTGACGAGGCAGCGTGCGAGGGCGACGCGTTGCCGCTGTCCGCCCGACAACAGCGCGGGTCGCCGATCGCCGAAACCCTGCAGTTCGACGAGCGCGAGCGCCGCGTCGACGCGGCTTTGCCGCTGGGGATCCTTGACGCCTGCGACGGTGAGGCCGTACGCAACGTTTTCGGCGACGGTCATGTGAGGCCACAACGCATACGACTGGAACACGATGCCGATTCGGCGCCGCTCGGGGGGAACCTGGTCGGTGGGTGTCGACACGATGGCATCGCCGATACGGATTTCCCCCGCATCCGGGCGATCGAAGCCTGCGACCTGCCGCAACAGCGTCGTCTTGCCGCAGCCCGAGGCACCCAGGATCGCGATCAGTTCGCCGTCCGCTACGGCGAGCGATACGTCGTCGAGCGCGCGAAATTCGCCGTAGCGCTTGGTGAGCCGCTCGATCGTCAGTCGCGCCATGGCAGGACGCCGGAAGGCAGGCGGCCGGCGGCGAAAAGGGTCGACAGCATGAGACCGATGCTGACGACGACCGTCAGCACGCCGAGCGCGGCTGCATACGTCGAATCGCCGCCCTGCTGGAACGAAAAGAACACGACGCCGAGCGTTTCCGCGCCCGACGACCACAGCAATGCCGACAGCGTCAGTTCGTTGAAGGCCGTCAGGAAGATCAGCAGTGCGCCTGCCGTGGCCGCCGGTGCGACCAGCGGGACGATCACGGTGCGAAGCCGCCGCAGCAACCGCGCGCCGGCGATCTGCGACGCCTCCTCGAGCGTGCGATCGAGCTGGTGGTAGCCGCTTGCAACGGGTCGCAGGCCGAGCACGAGGAAGCGTGCGAGATAGCAGAAGAGGATGATCCAGATCGTGTTGTAGATGGATATGCCGACGAGCGGCAAAGGCTTCAGGAACAGCAGGATCGCCGCGATCGCGAGCACCACGCCGGGCACCGCGTAGGGAATTTCGGTGACGAGGTTGACGACGCGCAACAACCGCGACCGCCTCCAGACGACGAAATACGCCAGCGGAATCGCGATCGCCGCGATCACGATTGCCGCCGTCGTCGACAGCGCGAAGCTGTTGACGAACGCGCGCCGGGCGGCCGCATGCTCGAACATCACGAAGCGAAAGTTGTCGAGCGTCGCGGTCTTCGCGCCGAGCGTGACGCCGACCGCCGGCACGAGCGACGTCAGCACGAGCGCGCAAAGCGGCAACGCGAGCAGTGCGACGAGCAGCAGCCAAAGCGCGATCTCGACCGGAAGCCGCCAGCGTCGCAGTTCGAATGGCCGCGCCGTAACCGCCGCCGCAGTGATCCGAAAGTCTCGCCGATGCAGCAGCGCGTCCTGGAGCGTGATGCCGATCACCGCGATGGCGCCGATCAGCAGCGACAGCACGGCGACGTCGGAGAGCACGCCCGGACCGAGTCCCGCGAGCCGCTGGTAGATGAGCGTCGGCAGCACGACGTAATTCGCGGGAATGCCGAGCAGTGCGGGGATGCCGAAGTTGCCGAGGCACGACACGAAGCACAACGCAATGCCCGCCAGCAGCGGCGGCGTCATCAGGGGCAGCACGATCGTGCGCATCACCGTCAGCGGACGCGCCCCGCCGGCGAGGCCGGCTTCGATCAGTTCCTGGGGCAGCGAGCGCAGCGCTGCGCGCAGCGTCAGGAACACGAGCGGCGCGTACTGGACGCCGAGGACGAGGATGATTCCTCCCGGCGAATACAGCGGATTGCGCGTGCCGATCGCCGGCGCGACGCCCATCATCTTCAAGAGCGGGCTCGACGGACCGAGCGACTGCAACCAGGCGAGCGCGACGACCTGCGGGGCAATCAGCAGCGGCAGGACGAAGCAGAACACGAACGCATTGCGCGCACGCACGTCGGTCAGCGCGAGGACCAGCGCGACGACGCCGCCGATCGCGACCGCGACGAGCGTGCCGCCGAACGCCGTGACGAGGCTATGCCCCGTCGCGAGCCATGTCGTGGTCGATGCGAGGACGCGCGTCAGCGCCGCCGACGACGGCGTTCCGCCCGGCGCGATGCCTTCGATGACGAGCCGTACGAGCGGCAGCAGCGAAAGAACGGCGACGACCGCGCAAAGCCACGCGAGCAGCGCGCGATCTTCGAACCGTTCCGACGCGAGCAATGCGTGCTTTGGCGGCTACTTGCCGAACATTTCGGCGAAACGCTGCAGGTTCGCGCTGTTCGACTGCACGACCTTCGCAATGTCGGTCGGCATCAGGTTGATCTTGGCGCCGGCGGGATACCAGCTCGGCATGCCGACGCTCGCGCGCGCCGGGATGTAGCCCATCGACGCCGCCAGCTTCTGCCCGTCGTCGGACAGGATGAAGTCCACGAAGGCGCGAGCGGCCGCGGGGTTCTGCGCCGTCTTGAGCATCGCGACCGGCTCGGTGACCGCGGGCAGGCCCTCGGACGGGAAGATGAAGTCGATCGGCGAGCCTTTCGCTTTCGCGTTGAACGCCATGAAGTCGACCAGCACGCCGTACGCCTTCTCGCCATTCGCGACCGCGTTCAACACGGCGCCGTTGCCGCGCACGGCGACCGCGTCGTCAGCCTTCAGTTGCTCGAAGTATTTCCAGCCGAGGTCGCTGCGCGTCGTCATGGTGCCAAGCATGATCGCGGCGGCGCCGGAATAGAGCGGACTCGGCATCGCGATCTGGCCCTTGTATTCGGGTTTGGCAAGGTCGGCCCACGAACTCGGGCGCGATTTCGCGCCGGTATTGACGGCGATCCCGGTCGTGATCAGCTTCGAGCCGAAGTAGGTGCGATCGGTGTCGAACGAACCCGCGGCCAGGCCGTCGATCTTTGCTTCGCGATACGGTTGCAGGCGTCCGTCGTTCTTCAGCGTTTCCATCGACGCCGCATCCGCGATCAAGAGAACGTCGGGCCTTGGCTGGCCCGCGGCGAACTCCGCCGCAAGCTTGCCCATGACCTCGGTCGTTCCGGATCGAAACACCTCCACGTCGACGTTCGGATGCACCTTGCGAAACGCCGCCACGGTCTGCGCGGCGTCGCGTTCGGGTTGCGACGTGTAGAGGACGAGCTTGCCTTTCACGTCTTGCGCCGTTGCGGGTGCGACCGCAACGAGCGCGGTGACGATGGCAGCTGCGATGAAACTGCGACGCGAGGCTGATTTCATGGGTTCCCTTCCGGACCTGCGGTTTGACGCGTGCGCGCGATGGTAACGCGCGGCGTCACTCGTCGCTATCGATCCACGCAACCGGCGTCCCGACGGCGATCTCGGCCGCGGACGCGGCCCTGAGATCGCGAATGACGCCGCTGGCCGGTGCCTCCACTTCCATCGTCGCCTTGCCGGTTTCCATGTCGAACAGCACGTCGCCTTCGCGTACGCGATCGCCGGCCTTGACTTTCCAGTCGACGAGCACGCCGGACTCCATGTCCATGTCCACCTTGGGGAGGATCACCTCGATCGCAGGCATCTCGCGTAAAGGTCAGTCGGAGCCGCGCTTCGCGGCGTTGCGGGCGTCGCGTGCGCGCATCAGCCGCTGCACGGCGTCGACGATGTCGTCTTCCTGCGGAACCGCGGCCTTTTCGAGTTTCGGGTTGTAAGGAATCGGGACGTCGGCGCCGCCCAGACGGACGATCGGCGCATCGAGGGCCGCGAACGCGTCGCTTTCGGCGACCATCGCGGAGATCTCGGCGCCGATGCCCATCGTCTTCACGCCTTCATGAACGACGAGCAGCCGGTGCGTCTTGCGGACACTGGCGAAGATCGTCGCAGAATCGAGCGGTCGCAGCGAGCGCAGGTCGATGACTTCCGCATCGATGCCGTCCGCGGCGAGGCGCTCGGCGGCAGCGAGCGCGCGCACGGTCATGATCGACGTGCCGACGATCGTCACGTCGCGGCCGTTGCGCCGCACGGCCGCCGTGCCGATCGGCACGCGATACGGCGCGGGCGGCACCAGCCCCTTCGTCTTGTAGAGCAGCTTGTGCTCGAAAATCAGCACGGGGTTCGGATCGTCGATCGCGGCAAGCAGCAGGCCCTTGGCATCGTGCGGCGTCGACGGCTGCACCACCTTCAGGCCCGGCACGTGCGCGAACCACGCTTCGAGGCTCTGGCTGTGTTGCGCGGCGGCGCCGGTGCCCGAACCGCCGGGCAGGCGGACGACCATCGGCACGCTCGCCTTGCCGCCGAACATGAAACGGATCTTCGCCGCCTGGTTGACGAGCTGCTCCATCGCGAGCGTGACGAAATCGGAGAATTGGATTTCGAGCACGGGCTTCATGCCCGTCAGCGCCGCGCCGACGGCAGCGCCCGCAAGCGACAGTTCGCTGATCGGCGTGTCGATGACGCGCTGCGGGCCGAAGCGACGCAGAAGATCGCCGGAAACGCCGAAGGCGCCGCCGTACACGCCGACGTCCTCGCCGAACAGGAACACGCGTGCGTCGGCTTCCATCGCCTGCGCGAGCGCTTCGCGGATCGCTTCCGCGTAACTCAGCGGGCGCGCTTCGGCTGCGGAGTCGACAGCGTGTTCGTGCGCGTCGTTGGCGGCGGTCGCTTCAGGCATAGACGTCGCGAAGCAGTTCCGCAGGATCGGGCTCGGGACTTGCCTTGGCAAACTCGAGCGCGCGGTCGAGCGAGGCCCGCGCCTCCTTCGCCATCGCTGCAATGTCGGCGCTGGACAGGCGACCGTGCGCGAGCGCTTCGTTTTCGAGGCGCGCGATCGGATCGCGTTGTCGCCACGCTTCGATTTCGTCCCGCGTCCGGTACAGGTTCCGGTCGCTCTTCGAGTGCCCGCGCAGCCGGTACGTCTTGCATTCCAGCAACAACGGGCCGTCGCCGCTGCGAGCGCGAGCGACGGCATCGCGTGCGGCCGTTACGACGGCTGGCAGATCGTTGCCGTCGACGACGATGCCCGGAATGGCGTACGCGACGGCGCGATCCGCGACGTTCGCCACCGCCATCGCATCCGCGACGTCCATCGACATGCCGTACTGGTTGTTCTCGCAGACGAACACGACCGGAAGCTTCCAGATCGACGCGAGGTTCAGTGATTCGTGGAATGCGCCTTCGTTCGCCGCGCCGTCGCCGAAGAACACCATGCACACGCGGTCCTGCGCCTGCGCCTTGATGCTCATGCCGACGCCGACCGCGATCGGGAGTCCGCCCGCGACGATGCCGTTCGCGCCGAGGTTGCCACCCTCGATGTCAGCGATATGCATCGAACCGCCGCGACCCCGGCAGTAGCCGGTCTCCTTGCCGAAGAATTCCGCCAGCATCCGTGCGGGGTCGGCGCCCTTGGCGATGCAATGGCCGTGACCGCGATGCGTCGACAGGATGTAGTCGTCGGCGCGAAGCGGGAGGATCGCACCGACGGCGCTCGCTTCCTGTCCGATCGACAGGTGCATCGTCCCGTGAATGAGCCCGCGCATGTAGCTGGCCTCCGCGACTTCCTCGAACTTGCGGATGACGTGCATGCGCAGCAACGCGGTGCGAAGCGTGGTGTCGTCCAGCGCCGCCAGTTCCTTTCGCTGCGGCGCGCGCGCCGGTGCAGCGTGTGCGCTCATGTCAGGCTGCGACGGCCATGCCGATGAAATCGTCCTGCATGCGCCGCACCTGGACGATCGACAGGTGCTCGTCCGGCGCGCAGTTCGCGTACGTCAGGTAGTCCCCGGGCGCGATCGCGCGCGTCACCGTCGCACCCTGCGCGAGCCCGAGCGGCAGCGCGTGCCGGACAAGCGCGTCGGCACGCGTCAGTGCAAAGCCGCGATAGCAGTATTCGCCGATCGCATCGAGCTTTTCCCCCGGGGCGAGCGCTTTCTTCGCCCGCGCGCCGACTTCTGCGACCGGCGTCGGCAGCGGACGCATGTGGCTTTGCCCGTGCAGGACCGCTGCGGCCGCGGACAGCGGCACTTCGAGACTCGTCAGGTGGTAGGGCCGGAAGAACGTGTAATACGGTCCTTCACCGAGCTGCAGGTCGTTCATACGTTCCCGCAGGCGCGGATGGCGCATTTCCGCGATGGCAAAAACGCCCGGCGCAACGCCGCGCGCCACGCTGAAATCGACAACGCCCTTGCGCGACAGCAGGCCGCCGTCGTCGCGCGGGCAGAACACGCGATGCAGCGCGTCGAGCGGCGCCGACGGACCGTGCATACCCGGAATGTCGGGCACGAGGCCGGTCGCATTCGCGAGCGCGACCATTTCGACCATCGTCTTCGAGCCATCGACGAATTCGACGAGCATCCGCGGATTCATGTTGCGGCGCCTGGCCTCGCCGACGTACGCGTCGGGCGTGGCGTCGATGCGAAAGGCGTTGTTCTTGCCCTTGCCCGCCGCGACGATCGGATAGCCGAGCCCGCGCAGGAAGTTGACGAGTTCCATCGTCGCGCTGGGCTCGTCGCCGGCGCCGAGCGTATAGACGACGCCGGCTTCGGCGGCTTTGGCCGACAGGTAGGCGCCGATCGTGACGTCCGCTTCGACGTTCATCATCACGATCGGCTTGCGCGCTGCGATCGTCGTCAACGCGACCTGCGCGCCGACGTTCGGATTGCCGGTCGCATCGATGACGACATCGACATCGTCCGCCGTGCAGATGTCTCGATACGAGCGCACGGCGGCGAGCCTGCCGCGCGCGATCAGGCGCGCGACGGCAGCGGCATCGTCGGCGATCTCGGGTGGACGGGCCGAGCCGCCGGCGACCTTGCAGGCGCTGAAGACGTTTTCGGGCACGGCATCCGCCGCGGCGACGACCTCGATGCCGGCCATCAGCCCGGTCTGGACGATGATGTCGGTGCCCATCTGGCCGGCGCCAATCAGCCCGACGCGGACCGGACGACCTTCGCGCTGCCGCTGGTCGAGCGCTTCCGCGATCGAACTCCCCAATCGGGCCTGAACATTTGTCACAATGACGGAACATATCTCCAGGCCCGACGCCGCGTCAAGCGTCATGACCGTCGATACCGATCCCGCAGTTCGCGCAGCCTGGCTTTATTACGTCGAAGGGTTGACGCAGGAACAAATCGCGCAAGCGATGCACGTGAGTCGCGCGAAGGTCATTCGGCTGCTTGCGTCGGCGCGGGAAACCGGCGTCGTTCGCATCCGGATCGACGGCAAAGGCACGCGCCAGCTCGCACTCGAGCGCGACCTGGTACGTGCGTTCCAGCTGAAAGAGGCGATCGTCGCGCCGTCGCCGGTGGACGCGGCTGCAGTCGATGCCATCGTCGGCGAAGCGGCGGGCGCGTACATGAGTGCGCAGGTCCGCGACGGGATGTCGGTCGGCGTCGGCTGGGGGCAAACGCTCAGCATGAGCCTGAAAGCGATCGGCACGCAGTCGCACGAGCGACTTGCCGTGGTATCGCTGCTTGGGGGCATGACGCATTCGCGCGCAATCAACCCGTCGGCCGTTGCGCGCCGGATGGCCGATGCGTTCGGAGCGGAGTGCTACCAGTTGACAGCGCCGGTGTTCGTCGCGAACGAGGCGATGCGCGACGCGCTCTGGGCGGAGCCCGGATTGCGCGAGTTGCGGGAACGCGCGCGCAACGTCGAACTCGCGCTCGTCAGCGTCGGCGATTTGAGCGAGGGCGCGACGGTGTTTCGCGAGCGCTTGCTGCCACGGTCGGCGCTCGCCAGCCTGCGCAAGGCCGACGCCGTCGGTGACGTGCTGTGCCAGTTCGTCGATCGTGAAGGACGCGTCGTCGATCACCCGGTGAGCCGGCGCGTCGTGGCGTTCGGGCTCGACGATTTGCGCAGGCTTCCGAAAGTCGTGATCGCCGCCGGCGGCGCGCGCAAGGCCGTTGCGATACGTGCGGCGCTGAAGGCGACGCGCGCGAGC
>DASSEA010000162.1:0-3365 GCA_035696805.1 Casimicrobiaceae bacterium | reverse complement strand
GCGGCGTCGAGGCCGACGTTGACGTCGGTCGTGACCGTCGACGGCGCCTGCGCGCTGCCGACGAGGGCGGCCGATTCGAGATTGATCGCGCGGAGCTTCGTCCACGTGCTGCCGAAGTCGATCAGCAGTGCGACGCTCATGCGAGGGCGAGTGCGCTCATCCGTGGGCGTCATTCACGCCGTGGACGGGGGTGCGCGCTCCCGTCCGGCGAAATCGGCGGCAAGCGCCGCGAGCGCCGTGTCGACGCGCGTGCCCGGTGCAAACGCGCGGTCGAAGCCCATGTCGAGAAAGCGCCTTTCGACGACGTCCCAAGGCTGCTTGCCGACGACGAGATTGCCGCCGACGTAGAGCAGGATGTCGTCGAGCCCGGCCTCGATGCAGAGGTCGCGAAAGCCGCGGCAGTCCAGCTCACCCTGGCCGTAGAGCGACGAGACGAGAATCGCGTCGGCCGCCGTTTCCACCGCAGCGCGGATGAAGTCGATCGCCGGCGTCAGCGCGCCGAGCGACACGACGCGGTAGCCGGCATCCTCGAGCGCCATTGACAGGATGCGGTTGCCGACGATGTGCGTATCGGCGCCGATGACGCCCGTTACGATCGTGCGGGACATCTTGCGCCTTCGGTGTCGTACGTGACGCGTTCGCGAGTGAACGTGTCGAGCGCATCAGGGTCGAGCGACGGCACGCCGGGCTCGATCACGATGTCGCCCCGCTCGCAGACGAGCGGCCGCGCGAGCAGCATCCGCCGCGCCTTGAGGAAGCCGTTCATCTCGCCCGCGTTGTCGATGTGCCGTGCGGCGACGCACGCCTCCATCCAGCACGACACGTCACACGCGACGCCGTTGCCGAGAACCGCGCGCATGCCGAGCGCCCGGATGCGCTCGATCGCGGCGACGAGCCCGTCGAGACCGACGAATTTCATCAGCTTGACCTTGACGTAGCCGCAGGCGCACTCATCGGCGGCGCGTTCGATATCGGCAACGTCGTAGATCGACTCGTCGAGCATCAACGGCAGACCGGTGGTGGACGCTGCGGCGACCGCTTCGCGATGAGCACTCCAGTCGCCCGCCGCGCATGGCTGCTCGAACAGCTCGATGCCGGCGGGATCGAGGCCGCGAATGAACGCGGCCGCTTGTGCCGCCGTATAGCCCTGGTTCGCATCGACGCGGATGGCCGCACGCCCGCCGACGATCGCCTGCACGTTCGCGACGAAGCGCAGATCCTCTTCGACGTCGAAGCCGATCTTGACCTTCACCGTGCGAAAACCCGCTTCGTGCAAACGTTCGAATGCGTCGCGCAGCGACGCCGCATCCGCGCCTTGCAACAATCCGAGGATCGGCACGCGCGAGGCCCGTGACGGCCGCAGCAGCGGATGCGCGCTCGCCATGTCGAGCGCCGTTCGAAACGCCGTCGCGGTGAACGGTGCGCGCCTGCCGAGCGTTCGCAACCGCTCGCGCACTACGACGTTCGTGCAGGCCGGCAACGTTTCCGCGACCTGGCGCGCGAGCGTCCAGCTATCGCCGATCGTTTCGTCGGTGTAGCCGGTCAGAAGCGTCGCCTCGCCGAAACCATGCTCGCCGTCGCCGCTTGTCAGCTCGACGATGATCGTGTCGTAGCGCGTGACCGGGCCGAAGGCGAGGCGATACGGCGTCGTCAGCGGAATCTCGAGCCGGCGCACGTCGACGCGCGCGACGTTCATGGCGCGACGCCAGACGCGGCGAGCGGCGCACGGCGGTCCCGGCGCCAGCGCCGATACGCCGGATAAAGCAGCGCCAGCGCCGTGAGCGCCATCACGCTCGCGCTCACCGGGCGCGTGAAGAAGATGGTCCAGTCGTTGCGATAGCTGATCATCGACGTCAGGAACGACGTCTCCGCGACCGGTCCGAGAATGCAGCCAAGAACCATCGGCGCGATCGGAAAGCGCCACCGTTCGAACAGATAGCCGATGATGCCGAACGCGACGATCATCCAGAGATCGGTCACGTTGTTGTGCTCGGAATACGCGCCGATCAGGCAGAACATCACGACGAACACCGAAACGATCGCCTCGGGCAGGTAAAGCACCTTGATCAGCGGGCGGATCGCGAAGTAGCCGAGCAGTCCCATGCCGAGGACGCCGAGGAACACCGACGCGAAGATCGCATAGACGAGCATCGACTGCGTCTGGAAGATCTGCGGCCCCGGCTGCACCCCGTGCAGCAGGAATGCGCCCAGGATGACCGCGGTCGCGCCGCTGCCGGGAATGCCCAGCGTGAGGAGCGGCACCATGTGACCCCCGACCGATGCCGTCGAGGCGACCTGCGGTGCAATGATGCCCTCGGGTATGCCGGTGCCGAGTTGGTGGCGGCGCTTTCCATACTGGCCCTCGATGCCGTACGAGACGAACGAGGCGATCGTCGCGCCCGCACCCGGGACGATGCCGCACAGCACGCCGACGAGCGACGAGCGTGCGAACGTGCCGCGCAGCTGCCACGCTTCGGCGAGGCTCGGAATCCGCGTCGCGATGCGGCCGCTGCCCTCGAGCGGCGGCGCCGCAAAGCCCTGCTCGAGGCGAGTGAGCACTTCGCCGAGTCCGTAAGCACCGACCATGACCGGCAGGTAGCCGATGCCGTCGCGCAGCACGCTGCTGCCGAACGTGAAGCGATCGACGCCGTAGATTTCGTCGACGCCGACCGTCGACACCAGCATGCCGAAGAAGAGGCTGATCAGCGCGTTCGCCATCGACCCGCCGCCGAGCGCCACCACGCTGGTGAAGCCGAACAGCACGATCGAAAAGTATTCCGGCGAGTCGAACGTCAGCGCGACCTTCGCGAACGGCACGGCGAGCGTCACCATGACGGTGGCGGTGATGAGCCCACCGGTCAGCGCGGCGAACAGCGTCCAGCCGAGCGCCTGCGCGGGCTGTCCTGCGCGCGCCATCGCGAAGCCGTCCCACAGGAGCGGCACGTCCATCGGTTCGCCGGGAATGCGAAACAGGATCGACGTGATCGCACCGCCGTACGTGCCCGACACGTACATCGCCGTCAGCAGGATGATCGACGGCGTGATCGCCATGCCGTACGTGAATGGCAGCGCAAGCACGACACCCATGACGAGCGTGAGGCCGGGAAGAACGGCGACCAGCATGCCGACGACGAGGCCGACGACGAGCGCCGCGAAATTGACCGCCGTCAGCACGTGCAGAAAACCGCCGGCGAGCAGCTGAAGGACCTCGAGCATGTTTCAGCGCGTAACGCCCATCAGCGAATCCCCATCAGCTGCATCAGTGCCAGCGACACCGCCGAGAACGGCGGCCTGCCGATCGGCAGCGAAAGGTAGACGACGCGCATGAAAACGGCCATGAACGCGAGCGCACCGGCGAACGCGAC
>DASSEA010000161.1:0-3001 GCA_035696805.1 Casimicrobiaceae bacterium | reverse complement strand
GTGCAATTGCCGTCATCGGGCTCGCCGCGCTCGTCGCAACGTGGTGGTTGTGGCCCCGCGCCGATTCAGCCGCGAGCGCCGCGCAGCAATTGGCGTCGCGCGCGGCACAAGAGACGCCCGCCACGCCCGTCGCCGCGGTAGAGACGAACGCAACGTCTTCCGCGAACGCAACGACGGCCGCGGCTGCGCCGCGCGATACAACGGGCCTCGTCGATGGGGCCCCTCCGGGCAATCTGCTCATCTCCGCCGTCGGGCTCGCCGACCCCACGGACCCGCGATACGCAAACGACCAGGCGCTGCTGCAGACCGACGTGCGGGCGGACTCCAAGCAGCAACTCGTCGAAAAGGCACTGGTGCTGCTGCTCGAGCCCAAGTCGTTCGCGACGAACTACGACGTGCTCCTATCCCGCGTCTTGGCGCGAAGCGGCGATTTCATCGGCACCGTCGTTCGCGAAGGACAGCCGCAGGTCGGCAAGGATGGCCTGATGTCGGTCACGACGCAGGCGGTCGTGAACGTCAAGGCCGTGCAGCAGTCGCTCAATCAACTGTCGCGCGACGAACGCGTGGACCTGATCCGCGCCAACGGCGACCCGCGCGTTGCCGTGCGCATCGGCGTTCGCGACGCCGATCAGCCCGATGCACCGGCGCTGCCCTCGCCGATCGCCGAGAACGTGCTGAAGGAGCGCATCCAGTCGTTTGGTTTCCGGACGTGGTCGGACGAAGCGACGCCTGCCGACAGCCGGGGCGCCGATTTCATCGTCACCGGCGAAGCGAGCATCAAGCGACTGTCGACGCGGCTTGCGGCGTCCGGGCTCGTCATCACGAAATACGCGCTGTCGTCGTGGACCGTCAAATGCACCAATCGCGTGACCGGCGAGGAGATCTACTTCAACACGACGCTGCCGCGCGGTCTCGGCAGCTGGGCGAGCGAAGACGAGGCTTTGCGCGTGATCGGTGGCAAGGTTGCCGACCAGCTGAGCCGCGACCTGTTCCTGCAGCACGTCAACGCGACCGGCCGCAAGATCTCGCTCAGCCTGTCCGGCATGCCGGATGCAACGTGGGAGGATCTGTTCGCACGCGAATTGATCGGGTTGCCGGCGGTGATCAGCGCGCACGCCGGCCCCCCGGGCAATCCGCGAATCTACGATCTCGTCGTCGCGGGAACCAACGCGGCGAGCGATGCGATCGCGGCCGACGTCGTCGCGCCGATCAACGCGAAGCTCGGCCAGACCTGCCTGACCGTCGGCGCCGTCGAAGGAACACGGGTGGCGGTGACGTTCGAGCGCGCGTGCGCCGACGCGTCGTTTCGCGCGAAACTCGAGACCAACCCGCCGGCGGGCCTCTATCGCGCACCCGCCGCACGCCAGAAGGCGATCATCAAGAACCCGGATACGCTACGCAAGCTCGTCTAGCGGCGTAGCGGCGCAATCGAACTCGGCGAGCGGCCCCGTTGCGGTTCGGCGTCCGGCGGATCGCAACCGCGCGCCGAACTCACGGCTCGATGCGAAAACCGATCTTCAGCGTGACCTGAAAATGCGCGATGCGGCCGTCGTGCACGTGGCCGCGCGTTTCGATGACCTGGAACCAGTCGATGTGCTTGACGGTGACCGACGCTTTCTGAATGGCGTTGCGGATCGCGTCGTCGGTGCTGTCCGGCGACGAGCCGACGAGCTCGATGAGCTTGTATGTGTGTGCGCTCAATGCACGGCCTCCCTGCAAACAGATTATGGGTTCTGGGTGACGGCGATTGCGGGCAGGCTCACGACGAGCGTTTCCTCGCGCCACACGAGGCGTGGCGCGTCGACGGTCGTGCGCCATTGCTCGCGCGTCCACTGCGGCACGTCGATGTCGATGGAATCGCGCCGTACGACGGCGACGGGTACGTCGACGTAGACGTCGCGCCACGTGGTCGTGCAGGCGTTCGGCAGCAGGAAATCCCCGTACTTGCAATCGAAATCGGCGACGCGCGCCACCTTGCGCCGCTCGCTCGTCCACTCGAGTGATGGAATTTCGACTGTTCGCGGTCGCATCCGCGGTGCCGTGACGCGCGTTTCGTAAGCGCGGGGCTCGACGATCCACACCGGCGTGAGGAACGTCCAGCGGTATTCGACGATCGTCGTCTGCCACAGTGGCAGCCGCGAAGGCAATTCATCGTCCGCGAGGCCGCGCGCCGACGAAGGGCCTGCGAGCGCGAGACACGCGACAGCCACCGGGACCGGAAGGAACGTCGATTGCTTCACGTTGTGAACTCAGCCGCCGGATCGCGTCACGCGCCAAACCGTGTTGCCGACGTCGTCGGCGACGAGCAGCGCACCGGTCGCGTCGATCGCCACGCCGACCGGGCGCCCGCGCGCCTCACCCTTGTCATTCAGGAACCCGGACAGCACCGTGATCGGCTTGCCGGACGGCTTGCCCTTCGCAAACGGCACGAACACGACATCATAGCCGCTGCGCGGCTTGCGGTTCCACGAGCCGTGCCGCCCGACGAACATGCCGTCGCGATAGGCGTCGCCGAGCGTGTTCCCCTGCGCGTTCGCGAGCCCGAGCGATGCCGTGTGCGCGCCGAGCGCGTAATCGGGCACGATCGCCTTCGCCACCAGCGCCGGATCCTGCGGCTGCACGCGCGCATCGACGTGCTGGCCGTAGTAACTGAAAGGCCAGCCATAGAATCCGCCGTCACGAACGGAGGTCAGGTAATCGGGGACGAGGTCGCTGCCGAGTTCGTCGCGTTCGTTCACGGTCGTCCACAGCGCCCCGGTGGTCGCTTCCCACGCCAGGCCGTTCGGGTTGCGCAATCCGCTGGCGAAGATGCGATGCGTGCCTGCGCGCGGATCGATCTCCCAGATCGCTGCGCGGCCGGCTTCCTGGTCGAGGCCATTCTCGCCGACGTTGCTGTTCGACCCGACGGTGACGTAGAGCCTGCCACCGTCGCGGCTCGCGATCACGTTCTTCGTCCAGTGATGATTGATCGGGCCGGCCGGCAACGCGACGACCGTGGTTG
>DASSEA010000160.1:0-2163 GCA_035696805.1 Casimicrobiaceae bacterium | reverse complement strand
ACGGTGCCGTTCTGTAGCGCAAGGTAGACCTCGGCGAACGCGATCGGCGTCGGATTCGCGCCGCAGGATTTCGGCAGCGCAAGGTACGCAGGAACGTCGGGCACGCGCATCTTGAGGCCTTTCATACCAGCGCAATCGGTGAACGGCTTGTTCGTCGACGAGTGGCGCGTTCCGTAATACGTCATCGCGGTCACCTGGATGCCCGTCTTGTTCCGGTATTCATCGGCGAGCTGCTTGAACGCGTCGCTCTGCGCCCACTTGATCAGGTGGTCGCCATTGCGGAACGTGTACGGGTAGTAGCCGACGCCGAAGCGCGGCATCGTGCGCGCGGCGAACGACAACCCCGAGATGATCATGTCGACGGTGCCGAGCGTCAGCCCCTGGTTGATGTCGGACTCCTTGCCGAGGCTCGACGCCGGGAAGACGTCGATGTGATAGCGGCCGCTGGTGCGTTTCTCGATCTCGCCCGCCGCCCATACCGACCAGCGGTGAAACGGCTCGGACGTCTCGTAGACGTGTGCCCATTTGAGCTTGGTCTGTGCCAGTGCCGGCGCCGCCAGCGTCATCGCGGCCACGGCCGCCAGTGCAAGTACTGCCTTGGACATCCAGCGCATCATTGCTCCTCCTGGTGTGAAAGACGATGGTCGAAACGGATCATGCGACGAGTTGCACCTTGGTGCTGCGATTCTTGTCGGCGGCCGCACGGAACGCCTCCACCGCATTCGTCAGCGGGTACTGGCCCGACAGGAGCGGCCGCACGTCGACCTTGCGCGTCGACAGGTAATCGACCGCCCAATCGAATTCGATGCCCCAGCGGAAGGCGCCGCGCAGATCGATCTCCTTGGCCATCAGCTCGTTTACGACGAACGGCAGCGGCTCGTGCGGCAGCGTCCCCACCTGAACGATCACGCCACCCCGCCGGACCGCGGCGAGGCACGTGTTGAGCGCCGCCAGGCTGCCCGACACTTCGTAGGCGACATCGAACTGCGGCGTACGCAGCGCTTCCGCATTGCGTCCAGCGTGCAACACCGCGTCCGCGCCGACGGCTGTTGCCTGCGAGAGCGGCCGATCGAGAATGTCGCTGACGGTGATCTTCGCGGCGCCCGCGAGTCGCGCCGAGAGCACGGTCAGGCAGCCGATCGTTCCGGCGCCGGTGACGAGAACGGATTTGCCGAGCAGTTCGCCGCCCCGGTTCACTGCGTGCAAGCCGACCGCGAGCGGTTCGGCGAACGCGAGCTCGCCGAGCGACACATCGCCGCGAACCGGATAACACTGGCGTTCGCCCATGACGAAATATTCGCGGAACATCCCCTGCACGTGCGGAAAGCGGCTGGCGCTGCCGAGAAAGCGCATCTGTTCGCACAGTTGCTCGCGGCCTTCGCGGCAATAGCTGCAGCGCCCGCAGGCATGCGACGGACTCACGGCCACCTTGTCGCCGACGGCGACACGCGTCACGCCTTCGCCGACCGCGGCGACGACGGCGGACGCCTCGTGACCGGGAATCAGCGGCTCGCGAACGACGAAGCTCCCGTTACGACCCTCGAAGAAATAGTGCAGGTCGGAACCGCAGATGCCGCCGGCGCCGAGGCGAAGCAGCACTTCGCCGGCACCGACGGCGGGCATCTCCTGCGGTTCGACGCGCAGATCGTCCTTGGCATGGATGCGACAGGCCAGCATGCGTCCTCCGTTGGCGTTCGTCGGCAATACGTTCACGACGTACGCGCGTTCCAGCCCTTGCTGAAACGCTTGTACGCCTGGTTCATGTGACGCTGCATCGCGGCGCGCGCAGCGTCCGCGTCGTGCGCGGCAATCGACGCGAGCACGGCACGATGCTCGCTCATCGCCGAGCGCCAGAGCTGTGGCGAGTCGTAATGGTGCTCCAGTTTCGAGAACAGCTCGCCCGTCCGTTCGTCCCACAACAATTTGATCACGTGCACGAGGGCGCCGTTGCCGGTCGCCTCCGCGATGCGCAAATGAAACAGCCGGTCGCTCGGCAGCGGCTGCCGGCCCTCCTCCATTTCGCGATCCATCTCGTCCAGCGCATCGCCAATCGCCTGCACCTGCGCACGCTTGGCGGATTTCGCTGCCAGCGCCGCGCATTCGGATTCGATCACGTAGCGCGCGCGCAGGAGCTCGAACGGGCCCGCGGCGGCCTCTGCGGCC
>DASSEA010000159.1:0-2352 GCA_035696805.1 Casimicrobiaceae bacterium | reverse complement strand
TCGCGCGTTCTACGACGACGATCCGCGGCTGATCGGAACATCGGTGGACGGCGTCCAGGTGCTCGGTCCGCTCGATCGCCTGCCGGCGGACCTCCAGTCGCAGCCCGCCGATCAGGTGTGGATCGCGTTGCCGCTGCGTGCCGAAGCGCGCATTCGCCAGTGCGTCGACGGCTTGCGCGCGACGTCCGCGGTCATTCGCTTCGTTCCCGACATCTACGGATTTCACCTGCTCAATCACTCCATCACCGAGATCGCCGGCATGCCGGTGCTGAACCTGACCGACACGCCGCTGACCGACGTGCGCGCCACGTGGAAGGCGATCGAGGATTTCGTGCTCGCCGCGCTGCTCGTGCTCATCACGCTGCCGCTGATCATTGCGATCGCGATCGGCGTGAAGCTGTCGTCGCGCGGGCCGATCATCTATTCACAGGTGCGCGTGACCTGGAACGGGCGGCGCTTCGCGATGTACAAGTTCCGCACGATGCCGGTCGGTACGGAAGCGCACAGCGGACCGGTATGGTCATCGCGCGAAGAAAAGCGCGCCACGGCCTTCGGCGCATTGCTGCGACGCCTGAGCCTCGACGAGCTGCCGCAGCTTTTCAACGTGCTGCGCGGTGAAATGTCGATCGTAGGACCCCGTCCCGAGCGTCCGGAGTTCGTCGAGCAGTTCCGCGATCGCGTGCCCGGCTACATGCAGAAGCACCTGGTGAAAGCAGGGATCACCGGATGGGCGCAAGTGAACGACCTGCGCGGCGACACCGACCTTTTGCAGCGGATACAATACGACCTGTATTACGTCGAGCACTGGTCGCCCTGGTTCGACCTGCGCATCCTCGCGCTGACGCTTTGGCACATCCTGACGACTCGCAACGCGCACTGACCGCACCGCCCGCCGACGTTTCCGTCGAAGTTTCTCCCGCATCACCTCGCTCGCTGGCGCGTTCGACCGTCGCCGGCGTTTTCGTCGCTGCGCTCTCCCTCTGTGTTCTCGCGTACCTGGCCTACGCGGTGCCTGGACGCTGGTTCTCGTCCGCGGCCGACAAGGCGTATCCGGCCCGGCAGCTGACGATGCCGCGCGGCACGGCGACGATCGTCGGCGACGAACTGATCGTTTCGCGGGCTGCTGATGACGGCAACACCGTGATTTCCGTGACGACCGATTTCCGTTCCCGCGATTACCCGGTCGTCGCCTGGATCGCCGCGGGCGTTGCCGCCGGTACGCCGGTCGCTCTTCTGTGGCGAACCGACGTCGAGCCGGCGCGCGTCAACAAGCGCGTGCTCGAGATCGATTCCGGACAGCTGGTCCCGATCGACGTGCAGGCCGACCCACACTGGATCGGCCGCATCGTCGGTCTCGCACTCGTCGTGCAGGGCCCGATCGAGCAGCCGCTTCGCGTTCGCGGTGTCGTCGCGCGACCCGGCACCGCGCTGGAAACGCTGCGCGATCGCGTGCGCGAGTGGATGGCACCCGAGCCGTGGACGGGCGCGTCGATCAATACCATCGCGGGCGGCGCGGATCTTCAACCGCTGCCGCTGCCGCTGATGCTCGCCGTTTCGCTGCTGGTGTCGGTCGCCGTGATCGCGTGGTTGCAGCGGCGACGACGCGGACCGATGGCGAGCGTGACGCGCGCCGGTTTCGCGCTCGTCGTCGTCGCGTGGTTTGCGCTCGATGCGCGCTGGATGGTGAATCTCGTCCGGCAAGCGCAGGCGACCGCGTCCCAGTACGCTGGCAAGGACGCGCACGAGAAGCTGCTTGCGGGCCAGGATCGCGATCTCGTCGCCTTCATCGACAAGGCGCGCGCAATCCTGCCCAAGGAGCCGGCGCGTATCTTCGTCGTCGCAGACGCCGATTTTCATCGGGGACGTGCCGCCTATCACTTGTATCCACACAACGTCTGGTACGAGCCGTACCGCAACGCCGTACCGCCGGCTGACCAGCTGCGCGCCGGTGACTGGCTCGTCGTGTTCCAGCGCCGGGGCGTCCAATACGACGCGGCGCGACACAGCCTCCGCTGGGACGCCGGCGCCACCGTTCCGGTCGAACTCAAGTTGCTCGACCACGGCGGCGCCCTGTTCATCGTCCAATGATCGACGCCTTGCGGTTGACCCTCGGATGGGGCGTCGCGTGGTTGGTCGGCATCGCGATCGTCGCCGCGTTGTTGCGCGCGACACTGAAGCGCGACGGTACGCTCGCGTGGACGATCGGCTGCGGCTATTTCGCAGGCGCTTTCGTCGTCACCGCCTGGATGCGCGTCCTGTCGTTCGCCGGCATCGCGTTCTCGATCGCGAGCATCGCACTGCCGCTGGTCATCGCAACCGCAGCTCTTGGATGGTATGCACGGCCGGCATGGC
>DASSEA010000158.1:0-11657 GCA_035696805.1 Casimicrobiaceae bacterium | reverse complement strand
ACCGTCAGCCCCTGTGCTGCTGGTCGTCGGCGATTCGATCTCTGCGGGCTACGGGCTGGCACAGGGCGAAGGCTGGGTCGATCTGCTGGCGGGCCGTTTGAAGCAGCAAGGCTATCGGGAACGCGTCGTCAACGCATCGATCTCCGGCGACACGACCGCAGGCGGCCTGGCGCGATTGCCGAGCTTGCTGCGCGAGCACAAACCGGCGATCGTTCTGATCGAACTCGGCGGCAACGACGCGCTGCGTGGTGGCAATCTGCAATCGACGCGTGCCAACCTCGACGCGATGGTCGTCGCCGTGCAGAACGCGCGCGCCAAGCCGCTGATCGTCGGCATGAAGGTGCCGCCCAATTACGGTCCCACCTACGCGCGAGCCTTCGATGCGCTGTTCGTCGATGTGGCGAGGGCGCGTCGCACCCCGATCGTGCCCTATGTTTTCGAGGGCTTCGGCGAGGATCTCGCGCTGTTCCAGGGCGACCGGATCCACCCGACTGCGGCCGCTCAGACGCGGATCCTGGACAACGTCTGGCCGGCGCTCGTGCCGCTGCTTGCACGCAAGTGATTCCACCGCTCCCACCGGGACCGCCGCATCGCGCGACGATCAAGGTCGATGTCGCTGACTGGATGGCGTTCGACGAGCGCGTCGACGTCCGCTCGCCGTCGGAATTCGCCGAGGACCATCTGCCCGGCGCCGTGAACCTGCCGGTGCTCGACGATGCCGAGCGCACCCGCGTCGGGACGATGTACGTGCAACAGTCGGCCTTCGACGCCCGCAAAGTCGGCGCCGCGCTCGTCGCACGCAACATCGCGACGATTTGCGAGACCTACGCGCGCGACAAGCCGCGCGAATGGTCGCCGCTCGTGTACTGCTGGCGCGGCGGGCAGCGCAGCCGCTCGCTCGTCCATGTGCTGGAAGAAATCGGCTTTCGCGCCGTGCAACTCGACGGCGGCTATCGTGCATGGCGTCGCCACGTCGTCACGATGCTTGCGCATGCGCCGGAGCGGTTTCGCTTTCACGTCGTTTGCGGACTGACGGGGTCGGGCAAGTCGCGGCTGATCGAAGCGCTTGCGGCGCAAGGCGGACAGGTGCTCGACCTGGAGCGCCTCGCGAAGCATCGCGGATCGCTGCTCGGCGACCTGCCCGATGATCGGCAACCGTCACAGAAGCTGTTCGAAAGCAATCTGTTCGACGCGCTCGCGGCCTTCGATACCGGCTCGCCGGTGTTCGTTGAATCGGAAAGCCGCCGGATCGGCCGCTTGCAACTTCCCGACGCATTGCTCGCCGAAATGCGCGCGTCCCCCTGCGTGCGCCTCGAAGCGCCCCGCACGCTGCGATCGTCGATGCTGATGGACGACTACGCGCACTTCGCACGCGACGGTGAAGCGTTGCATGCCCGCCTCGCGTCGCTCGCCGCGCTGCATGGAAAGAGCGCGGTCGAACGCTGGACTGCGCTCGCCCGGTCGGGTGCGACCGCCGAGCTGATCGACGATCTGCTCGACGTTCACTATGATCCTTCGTACCGGCGCGCGATCGAACGCAATTTTCCCCGCTACCGTCACGCGAACGTGCTGCACGTCGACGACACCACGCAAGCGGGGTTTGGCCGTCTCGCGCAGCAGCTTCTTAAGCGTGCGGCCGCGACCGCAAGCGCGGCGTGATCGAAAGCCCGGATGCCAACGCTCGCCTTCCGCATCGTCAACGTGTTCGCCGAGTCGGCGCTCGCGGGCAATCCGCTGGTGGTCGTCGAAGACGGCCGTGCGCTCGACGACGCGACGATGCAGGCGCTCGCGCTGCAGTTCAACGTTTCGGAAACGACGTTCGTGCTGCCGTCGGAACGCGGCACCGCGCGCGTGCGCATCTTCACGCCGACGTTCGAGATGCCGTTCGCCGGGCATCCGACGCTCGGCACCGCGCACGTCGTGCGCGAGCTCATGCAGGCCGGCGACCGTGTCACGCTCGAACTGCGCGCCGGCCTGATTCCCGTGCGCGCCGACAAGGACGTGTGGACGCTCACCGCCAATGCGCCGCGCCACCGCGCGCCGTCTGCTGCGCGGTCGGAACTCGCTTCGATGCTGGGACTCGAAGCGGCCGATCTCGTCGGCGATCCGTTATGGATCGACACGGGCGCCGAGCAATTGATCGTGCCCCTCGCGTCGTTCGACGCCGTGCGCCGTGCGCAACCCGTCGCTGCATCGATGCTGCGGTACGCCACCCATGACGTGCGCGCGATGGCGTACGTATTCGCGCGCGACGGCGAGCGGGTGCTTGCGCGTTTTTTCTTTCTCAAGCACGGCGCGGTGATCGAGGACCCGGGGACGGGCTCGGCGTGCGCGAACCTGGGCGGTTACCTGCTTGCGACGAACGCGGCGCTGCCCTTGCAGCTCTCGATCGACCAGGGCGAAGCCGTCGGCCGCCGTTGCAGGCTGGGGCTCACCGTCCTCCCGGATCGATCGATCCACGTCGCGGGGCGCGTCATCGAAATCGGTCGCGGCGCGCTCACGCTGTAGGCGCGCTTCCCGCCGCGCCGGTCCATTTCGCTACGAACGTGCGCCAGTGCGGCGCGTCGGCGCCCGCGATGCGCTCGCGCACCAGCGACAGTTCCCGCGCGTATTCGCCGGCGTCGACCTCGCCGCGCATCAGACGAAAGCGCTGGTAAAGCAGGTACGTGTTCAGTACGTCGCATTCGCAATAGCTGCGCACGTCGTCGATGCGGCCGGCGGCGATTGCATTGGCGACGTCCGCGCCGTCCATGCCGAGTTTGCCGGGAAAGCCGCACAGCCGCGCCATCGCATCAAGGCTTGCCGCCGCGCGCGGCTGGTATTGCGCGACCACGTCCATCACGTCGAGGTGACGGGTGTGAAAACGCGCGAGGTAATTGTTGAAGCGAAACTCTCGATCGTCGTCGCCCCAGTCCCAATAGCGGGATGCGCAGATGCCGTGGATCAACGCACGGTGGTTCAGCACCGGCAGATCGAAGCCGCTGCCGTTCCAGGATACGAGCTGCGGCGAATATTTTTCGATGCCGTCGAAAAAGCGGCGGATCAGCTCGGGTTCGGGATCGCCCGGGTCGCCAACCGACCAGATGCGCAGCCCGGCCGCATCGCGGAGCGCACAGCCGATGGCGACGACTTTCTGCAGATGGATCGGCGCGAAATCGGTGCCCGCCGTCGCGCGACGCCGCTGCGAAAACCAGGCGAGCACACCGGCGTCGTCGACCTTGTCACCAATGGCATGAATGCGCCGGATCCCGGCGACGTCGGGCACCGTTTCGATGTCGAAGACGAGGACGGGCGTCATGCACGCACTAGCGTCGAGACGACCGCAGGCGGGCGTCGAGCCGTACGCGCCCGGCGTGCAAAAGCGTAGCGATCACCCGGGAAAGACGCCGGTCGACAGATAGCGATCGCCCCGGTCGCATACGACGAAGACGATCGTCGCGTCCCGCACCGTGTGCGACACGCGCAGCGCAACCACGCACGCGCCGCCCGAACTCACGCCGCCGAAAATGCCCTCGTCGCTCGCGAGCCGGCGTGCCATGTCCTCGGCGTCCGCCTGTGAAACGTTCTCGGTGCGGTCGACTCGCCGCGCGTCGAAGATCTTCGGCATATAGGCAGGCGGCCACTTGCGGATGCCCGGAATCTGCGATCCCTCGTCGGGCTGCGCGCCGATGATCTGGATTTCCGGATTTTTTTCCTTCAGAAATCGCGACACGCCCATGATCGTGCCCGTCGTTCCCATCGCGGACACGAAATGCGTGATGCGGCCGTCGGTATCGCGCCAGAGCTCGGGACCCGTGCCTCGATAATGCGCGAGCGGATTGTCGGGGTTGGCGAACTGGTCGAGGATCGTGCCCTTCCCTTCGTCGCGCATCCGCTCGGCGATGTCGCGCGCCGCCTCCATGCCGCCCGCCTTGGGCGTCAGCACGAGCTCCGCGCCGTACGCCCGCATCGTCTGCACGCGTTCCGCCGATTGACTCTCCGGCATGACGAGCACCATACGATAGCCGCGCATCGCGGCAACCATCGCGAGCGCGATGCCGGTGTTGCCCGACGTCGCCTCGACGAGCGTGTCACCCGGCTTGATGCGGCCGCGCCGTTCGGCCTCGACGATCATCGACAGGGCCGGCCGGTCCTTCACCGAGCCGGCCGGATTGTTGCCTTCGAGCTTCGCCAGGATGACGTTCGACGTCGCGCCGGGCAGGCGCTGGAGCCTCACGAGCGGCGTGTTGCCGACGGTATCCGCAAGCGTGCGAAAGCTCATGCGCCGATTGTAGCCGAGCGGATCGTTGCAGGCGTTCGCCGCAAGACCCACCCGGATGCAAAACTGCACCGCGCTATTTCTTCGCTTTGTCGTCCTTCGCGTCGGCTTTCGCGGGCGTCGCCTTGGCCTTGTCCGTGTCGGACTTGGTCGGCGATTCCTTCGCGCCCGCCTTGTCTTTTGCAGCGTCCTTCTTCGCGTCAGCCTTCGCTGCGCGCTCCTCCTTCGCCTTGGCGGCCTTCGCTTCCTTTTCCTTCGCCTTCGCGGCTTTTTCTTCCTTAGCCTTGGCCGCTTTTTCCTCGCGGGCCTGGGCGCGAGCCGACTTTTCATCCTTCGCAGCGGTGGCCTTGTCGTCAGCCTTCGTCATCGCAGCGTCCTTGGCCGGCGCCGTCGACTTCGCGGGTGCAGACGCGGCCGGCGCGGCAGCGGGGGCGGGCGCAGGCAACGCAGCAGGCGCGGTTGAAGGCGGCGCCGTCCTGGCTTGCGCAGCAGGCGCCGTGGCGCCGGATGAGCGCGCCGGCGCCGCCTGCGACGTTCCGGGCATCGTCGTGCGTCCGGAGACCGAGATCTGGTCGCGGATCTTGCCGAACTCACCCTCCTTGATGCCACGGACCTTCATGATGTCTTCCGACGACTTGAAGGGGCCGTTCGCGCTCCGATATTCGATGATCGCCTGCGCCTTGACCGGGCCAATACCGGGCAGTGCCTCGAGCTCGGCCTGCGAGGCCGTGTTGATGTTGACCGCCGCGAGGGCGATCGCCGACGTCAGCAGCAACGCCAATCCGAGCAACAGTCGCTTCATGTCGTTCTCCATCGATGAAAGGGGCGAGATGCCGCGTCGGCGATGACTTCGTCGCCAGACCGAACGCGGCTTCGCGCCGGGCCATAACGCGCGAGGAACGACGGACGTTGACCGATTGCCGAAAGGTCTGTTACGGCTTGTGCGCCCGGGCGTCGGCCTTGGTCGCGATTGCCGGTCCCTTGGTCTCGGCGCGTGCGGCGGGCTTGGCGGCAGGCGCGGTGACGGTGAACTCGGCTTTCAACTTTTCGAACCGGCGGGCGCCGATGCCTTTCACGTCCTTCAACTCGTCGACCGACTTGAAGCCGCCGTGCTGCGACCTGTAATCGAGGATCGACTGCGCGCGGGCCGGGCCGATGCCCGACAGCGCCACCAGTTCATCCTTGGTGGCCGTGTTGAGATTGACGGCGGCGACGGCGAGTTGCGATGCGAATGCGAGTGCAACCGTGATGATCCAGCGAGACATGGCGTGCTCCTTCGAAAGGGTCGGATTCGCCGCGCCGTGCGGTAAAGCTGCAAACCGCGCGGAGCGCGAGCGAGGGACGAGCTTACGAAGGCTCGCGCGCCTGCGAAATCAGACTTTCGACGTAGCGTGGCACGCCCTCTTCCACCGTCAGCATTCGCGCGCCATATCCCGTCCGGCGCAACGCGGAAACGTCGGCCTGGGTAAAGCTCTGGTACTTGCCTGCGAGCGCTTCGGGCATCGGCACGTACGTGATCGTGCCGTCGGCGACGAGTTCGCCGAGCGATCGCGGCGGATCGCCGTTCGCGCGCCTGCACGCATTGACCGTCGCATGCGCAACGGCGTTGAAAGTCGCGGCGGTGCCGGTGCCCAGATTGAAAACGCCGGAACGGTCGCCATGGTCGTGGAAATCAAGGTTGGCGGCGACGACATCGTCGACATGAATGAAATCGCGCCGCTGCTCGCCATCTGCGTAGCCGCCGGAGCCTTCGAACAGCCGCACGCGACCGTCGCGCCGATACTCGTTGGCGAAGTGATACGCGACCGACGCCATGCGGCCCTTGTGCGCCTCGCGCGGACCGTAGACGTTGAAGTAGCGGAATCCGACGATCTGCGCGGTGCGATCGCGCAACATCCGCCGCACGTAGCGATCGAACAGGCACTTCGAATAGCCGTAAACGTTGAGCGGCGCTTCGTTTTCGCGATCCTCGCGGAACACGGTGCCGGAACCGTACACGGAACCGCTCGACGCGTAGAGGAACGGGATATCGTTGTCCTGGCAGTGCTCGAGCAACGTGACCGAGTAGCGATAGTTGTTACGCAACATGTAGCGACCGTCGGTCGCCATCGTGTCGGCGCACGCGCCCTGATGGAACAGCGCAGCGATGTCGTCGTCGAAGTCGCCGTTGCCGAGACGCGCTAGGAATTCGTCCTTGTCGACGTAATCGGCGATGTCGCAATCGACGAGGTTCCGGAACTTCTCGGCCTGCGTCAGATCGTCGACCGCGATGATGTCGCGCTCGCCGCGAGCATTCAGCGCCTTGACGAGGTTCGATCCGATGAAGCCGGCGGCGCCGGTGACGACGATGTACATGGATATTTGCTCTCGTCAGCGCTCGCGCACGGCGAACGGTACCCGCGGTGCGACGGCGCACAGCAATTCGTAGCCGACGGTCGACGCAGCCATCGCAACGTCATCGACTGGCAATCCTTCGCCCCACAGCACGACATCGGTCCCGACCTGCGCGTCGGGCACGCCGGTGAGATCGACCGTCAGCATGTCCATCGACACGCGGCCCGCCATCGGCACGCGACGGCTCCCAACCAGCACCGGCGTGCCATTAGGCGCGTGTCGCGGATAGCCATCCGCATAGCCGCACGCGACGACGCCGACGCGCATCGCGCGCGGCGCGTGGAAGGTGCCGCCATAACCGACACCGTCGCCGGGAGCGAGCGTTTGCACGGCGATGAGCTTCGACGTCAGCGTCATCGCCGGGGCCAGCCCGAGCGAGCTCGCGCTGCGTGACGCGAACGGCGTCGCGCCGTACAGCATGATGCCCGGGCGTACGCCGTCACCGCCGATTTCGGAGTAGCGCACGACACCCGCGGAGTTGGCGAGCGAACGCCGGTAGGCCAACTGTCGGGTCGCCCGCTCGAAGCGTTGCTTCGCCTCGGCGATGCCGTCGTCTTCGTCGGCGCGTGCGAAGTGCGTCATCAGCCGCACGCTCGCGATGGACGCTGCGCCCGCGAGACGACTGCATATGGCAGCGACCTGCTCAGGCGCGAAGCCCAGGCGATTCATCCCGGTATTGGCCTTGACGTACATGTCGATCGGGCGTTCCATACGGGCGCCTTCGAGTTGCCCAACCTGCGCCTCGTCGTGCACGACGACGCCGATCGCTTCGCGACCGATCGGCTCAAGTTCGCGGTTCTCGAAAAATCCCTCCAGCAGCACGATGGGGCGTCGGTAGCCCGCTGCGCGCAACGCGAGCGCTGCATCGAGCTCGATCAGCGCGAGGCCATCGGCATCGGCGAGCGCCGGCAACACGCGCAGCAGGCCGTGACCGTACGCGTTCGCCTTCACGACGGCCATGACTTCCGTGCCGGGCGCGTAGCGGCGTACCTGCGCGACGTTGGCTGCGATCGCGGCAAGATCGACGGTGGCGACGATCGGTCGAGCCATGCGGCGACGAACGTGGTACGGCGCTTTCCGCGCGCTGTTCGCTACAACGGCAGCATGCCGCGGGGAGCAGGCGGCCGCAGTGGGAGGACGTTCGGGATCATGGTATAAAGCGCCGGCCGCGCGGTGTTCGCATTATAACAATCGACAGCGAACGACATCGCTCGAGCGGCGCCGTCGCACCGATTACATGAAACCCGGCTTCTACACGATCATCGCGGCGCAATTCTTCTCGTCGCTCGCCGACAATGCGCTGCTGATCGCGGCGATCGCGCTGTTGCGGGAACTGCACGAACCGCCGTGGATGACGCCGGCGCTGAAGCAGAGCTTCGTCGTCTCGTACGTTCTGCTGGCGCCGGTGGTCGGTGCGTTCGCCGACTCGATGCCGAAGGGTCGCGTGATGCTCATCACCAACGCGATCAAGATCGTGGGGTGTGCGCTGATGCTGCTCGACACGCACCCGCTTCTTTCCTATGCGATCGTCGGCTTCGGCGCGGCGGCCTATTCGCCCGCGAAGTACGGCATATTGACCGAGCTGTTGCCGCCGCATCAGCTCGTCGTCGCGAACGGCTGGATCGAAGGCGCGACCGTCGGCTCGATCATCCTGGGCGTGCTGCTCGGTGGGGCGCTGATCACGCCGCGCATTTCCGCGACGCTGCTCGGCTTCGACATGCCCATGCTCGAAACGCCGGTGAATTCGCCACCCGAAGCGGCGATCTCGGTGATCATGGCGTTCTACCTGATCGCCGCGATCTTCAACTGGTACATTCCCGACACCGGCGTCGACCATCGCGTGCCGAGCAAGAATCCGCTGTACCTGATCCGGGAGTTTTCGCACTGCGTCGGACTGTTGTGGCGTGACCGACTCGGTCAGATTTCGCTCGCGACGACAACGCTCTTCTGGGGCGCCGGGGCGACGCTGCAGTTCATCGTCATCGACTGGGCGGCGCGGGCGCTTTCGCTCAACCTGTCGCAGGCGTCGATGCTGCAGGGGGTGGTCGCCATCGGCATTGCGCTGGGTGCAGTGATCGCGGCCAGGTTCGTGACGCTGCGCAGCGCCGTCAGCGTGCTGCCGGTCGGCGCCGCGATGGGATTGATCGTGATGACGATGGTGTTCGTCCACTTCATCCCGCTCGCGATGCTGCTGATGGTCGCGATCGGCGCGTGCGCGGGGTTCTTCGTCGTGCCGATGAACGCGCTACTTCAGCATCGCGGTCACGTGCTGATGGGTGCGGGCCATTCGATCGCGGTGCAGAACTTCAACGAGAACATCGGCATCCTCATCATGGTCGGGCTCTACGCGCTGATGGTGCGTTCGGGGCTGTCGGTCAGTTCGGCGATCGTCCTGTTCGGCTTGTTCGTCACGGGCTCCATGACGCTCGTCATGTGGCGGCACCGTGCGAACCAGCGCGAATTCGACTCGCTGCACCTGATCGGGATGGAGAAACAATAAACGGCGCAAGTCACAGCACCACCGGTCGATCGGGGATCTCGTTGCCCGACGCGCCGATGCGCGGGAAATGCTGCGCGAGCAATGCCGAGATCTCGGCGATGCCCTCGACGACTCCATCACCGTAGCGCGATTTCGCAAACGACGTCTCCATCCGCGTGCAGATCGCCTGCCATTGCGAGGCGTCGACGCGCCGATCGATGCCGCGATCGGCGACGATCTCGACGTCACGATCGGCGAGCAGCAGATAGATCAGCACGCCGGCGTTCTCCTCCGTATCCCAGACGCGCAGCAGTCCGAACACTTCGAGCGCGCGTTCGCGCGGCGCGAGTTTGCGCAACACGCGCAACGGCGGCAACGCACCCTCGACGGCGAAGCACACCTGCCCGCGATGCGTGCGTTCGCCTTGCGCGATCGCCTGCTCGATCTGCGTCAGCGCGGCCGCCGGAAAGGCCCGTTGCACCGACAGATGATCGGTGACGACATGCCGCAGGAAACGATTGGGGCGTCGATAGGGCATCGTTTACCAACCGCCGGACGCGCCGCCGCCGCCGAAGCTTCCGCCACCGCCCGAGAAGCCGCCACCACCGCCGGAAAAGCCACCCCCGCCACCGAGCCCGCCGCCACCCCAGCCGCCGGTGGGAATCCAGGTACCGCCGCGACGGCCGATCCCGCCGCCCGCGCTGAACAGCAACATGATGAAGAATGCGATCAGCCCCGCGCCGATCGCGATTGCGATGGAACCCGCGACGATCCACGCACCGGCGCCGACGACGCCGGCACCCACGGTGGAACCGAGCATGCGGCCGAAAATGCGCGACAGGATGCCGCCGACGATCGGAACACCCACGAAAAGCAGGATCAGCAGCGTTCCGAAATCGAAGCCGCCGCTCGATCGACGTGGCGACGCCTTCTGAGCCGGCAGCGGCTGCCCGGCGCCCACGACCTGGATGATTCGATCGACACCCGCGTTGACGCCGGCGGCGAACTTGTTCTCGCGAAACAAAGGGGCGACGTTCTCGGCGATGATGCGCCGCGACGTTACGTCGGTCAGCACGCCCTCGAGGCCGTATCCAACCTCGATGCGCATCCGGCGGTCGTCCTTCGCGACGACGAACAGCGCGCCGTTGTCCTGACCCTTGCGGCCGATTTTCCACGCATCGGCAACGCGTATCGAATACGCTTCGATCGGCTCCGGCTTGGTCGAAGGCACCAGCAACACGACGAGCTGGTTGCCGGAACGCTGTTCCCAATCGGCAAGCTTCGTCTCGAGCGCCTGACGTTCGGCCGCCGTCAGTGTCCGCGTCTCGTCGGTCACGCGCGCAGTCAGCGCCGGAATCGGCGCGAGCCCGCTCGACGTCGGTTCCCACGGCTGCTGCGCGAATGCGTGCCCCGCGCATGCGAGCGCGATGACGACGTAGCCGGCGCGCAACATGGCTTATTCCGCAGGACGCGTCCGGCTGAGGCTCGCGGCCGGACGCGTCAGGCGCGCCGCGTCAGGACTTCGGCGTCGCCGGCGGCGGCGTCGGCGCTGGCGTACCGGTGGCGGGCGGCGACCCGCCCGCGCCCGGCGCGGGCGTCACGGGTGCCGCCGGCTTCCCGAAATCGACCTTCGGCGGCGTGCTCACCGCGCCTTCATCGGCGACGGTGAAGTTCGGCTTAACGTTCATCTTGAAGATCATCGCCGTCAGGTTGGTCGGGAACTGGCGAACCGTCGTGTTGAACTCCTGCACGGTCTTGATGTAACGGTTGCGGGCGACCGCGATGCGGTTTTCCGTTCCTTCGAGCTGCGATTGCAGGTCGCGGAACAGCGCGTCGGACTTGAGCTGCGGATAATTCTCGGAAACGGCGATCAGGCGCGACAGCGCGCTTTGCAACTGGTTCTGCGCCTGGATGAATTTCTGGAACGCGACGGGATCGTTGATGAGCTCGGGTGTCGCACGGATCGCCCCAACCTGTGCACGGGCGTTGGTGACTTCGGTCAGCACCTGCTGCTCCTGCTGCGCGTAACCCTTGACCGTGTTGACCAGATTCGGCACCAGATCGGCGCGCCTTTGGTATTGGTTGACGACTTCCGACCACGCGGCCTTGATGCCTTCGTCCTGGCGCTGCAAGTCGTTGTAGCCGCATCCGGAAAGTGCCACCGTCATCATCACGGCCAGCACGACGCCAAGCTTGCGCAACATGTCGCTCCTCCGATCCAACGGGGACTGAATTGTCCGCCGCCCGGAATATGCGGCCTCCGCCGCCCGCGCGCAAGCGGCGCGCGTCACGCCGATGTCGTCTGCGCGAGCGTTTCGCGCAGGACGCGGCGGGCAAAGAGCAGGTCCTCCCACGCCTTCGCCTTGTCGGCGGGCGTCCTCAGCAGGTACGCGGGATGGTACGTGACGACGAGCGGCGTCCCGCGATAGCGGTGGATCCGGTTGCGCAAGCTCGCGACCGGTGCGTCGGTGTCGAGCAGGCGCGCCGCAGCGCTCCTGCCCAGCGCGACGATGAGTCGTGGCGCGA
>DASSEA010000157.1:0-10180 GCA_035696805.1 Casimicrobiaceae bacterium | reverse complement strand
GCGCAGCCGCGGTGCCGCAGATTCGCGTGCTGAACAAGTGCGATCTGACGTCCGTTGCGCCGGGCGTCGAGCGCGATGCCTGTGGTAAGATTTCGTCGGTCCGCGTGAGCGCGGTGAGCGGCGCCGGCCTCTCCGAATTGCGCGCCGCGCTGGCCGAGCGCTTCCCGGTCTCGCCAGTCCCTGTCATCGATAATCCGGATGCGCCGGAAGGTTCCGGCTAGCATCCATGGCGCGCTCGCGTGCCGAACTTTCGCTTCCATGCGTGAAGATCCAACGACATGTCGCTGAATGACCCCCAGTGGGGAAAGCGCGGCAATCAGAGCGGAGGCCCGCCCGATCTCGACGAGATCTGGCGCAACGTCAATCGCCGGATGAACGAGCTGTTCGGCCGCAAGCGCGAGCCGCAGGAAGGCGGCGACGGCGGCCGTCCCCGCGCCAGTCTGCCGCTTGGCGGCGCCGGGATGCTCGTCGCGTTGATCGTCGTCATCTGGCTTGCGAGCGGCTTCTACATCGTCGACGAGGGCCGGCGCGGCGTGGTCACGCGCTTCGGCAAGTACACGGAAACGACGCAGCCGGGTCCGCGCTGGCACCTGCCGTTCCCCGTCGAGGCGGTCGAGCTCGTCGAATTCTCGCAGGTGAAGACGATCGAAATCGGCTATCGCAACACGCCGAAGAACAAGATCGACAAGGAAGCGGTGATGCTCACCGACGACGAGAACATCATCGACATCCAGTTCGCCGTCCAATACAACCTGAAAAGCGCCGAGGACTACGTTTTCAACAACCGGCGTCCCGATCAGATCGTCGCGTACGTCGCCGAGTCGGCGATCCGGGAGGTCGTCGGCAAGAGCAAGATGGACTTCGCGCTCTACGAAGGCCGCGAGCAGATCGCGAAGCAGACCGAGCAGTTGATGCAGCAGAACCTCGACCGCTACCGGACGGGCGTCTTCGTGCAGAAGGTGACGCTGCAGAACGTCCAGCCTCCCGACAAGGTGCAGGCGGCGTTCGACGACGCGGTCAAGGCCGGCCAGGATCGCGAGCGCCTGAAGAACGAGGGCCAGGCCTACGCGAACGACGTCGTGCCGCGCGCGCGCGGCAACGCGGCGCGGCTGCTCGAGGAAGCGAATGGCTATCGCACGGAAGTCGAGCAGCGCGCGCAAGGCGATGCCGGACGCTTCAACAGCATCCTCGTCGAATACCAGAAGGCGCCGGCCGTCACGCGCGATCGCCTGTACCTCGACATGATGCAGACGGTGCTCGGCAACGCGAGCAAGGTCCTCGTCGACCAGAAAAACGGCAGCCTCCTCTACCTGCCGCTCGACAAGCTGATCCAGCAGTCGTCGCCGCCGGCGTCGATCACGACGCCCGAGTCGACGGCCGTCCCGCCGCGTCCCGCGACGCCGGATGCGTCGCTCACGCTCGATCCATCGCGCTCGCGCGACGCCCTGCGCAATCGCGACAGCCGCTGACGGCTGCGACCGGGAAACGAACGCGATGAAGTTCACGATGCCGATTCTCGCCGCCGTCGTCGCGCTGCTGTTCATCGCGTCGCAGTCGGTGTACACGGTCGACCAGCGCAAGTACGCGGTCAAGTTCCAGCTCGGTGAAGTGGTCGAGACGAAGACGACCGCCGGGTTGTACTTCAAGCTGCCGCTGGTGCAGAACGTGAAGTTCTACGACAAGGTGATCCTGACGCTCGACAACACCGAGCCGGACCGGATGACGACGTCGGAGAAGAAGCCGCTGCTGGTCGATTTCGTCGTGCTGTGGCGCATCGTCGACGTCCGCCAGTATTACATCTCGGTGCAGGGCGACGAGGAAGCGGCACGGCGGCGCCTCGCCCAGACGGTGCGTGCAAATCTCGCCGAGGAATTCAACAAGCACGATGTGCACGAGGCGATTTCGTCGGCACGCGATGCGATCACGCAAGTCACGCAACAGAAGGCCAACGCGGACGCCAAGTCGATTGGTGTCGAGGTCATCGACGTGCGGCTGCGACGCGTCGAGTTACCCCCCGACGTCACCGGCCCCGTCTACCAGCGGATGGAATCCGAGCGGCGCCGCGTCGCCAACGAATTGCGCTCGCTCGGTGCCGCCGAGTCGGAAAAGATTCGCGCCGATGCCGATCGGCAGCGGCAGGTGACCCTCGCGGACGCCTACCGCCAGGCGCAATCGATCAAGGGCGAAGGCGACGCGAAGGCCTCGGCGATCTACGCGCAGGCTTACAGCCAGAACGCCGAGTTCTACTCGTTCTATCGCAGCCTCGACGCGTACAAGTCGACGTTTCGCAACAAGAGCGACCTGATGGTGCTCGATCCGAGCGCCGAGTTCTTCCAGTACTTCAAGCAGAACGGCGCCGCGCGCGCGCCGGCGCGAAGCGGCGCCAGGTAATCGGCGGCGCGGAGAAACGCGTGCCGGATTCGCTATGGACCGCGCTCGCGCTGCTCTTGATCCTCGAAGGCCTGCTGCCCTTCGTTGCGCCGCGCGTCTGGCGCGAGGGCTTTCGGCGCCTGACCGAATTGTCCGACGGCCAACTGCGCTTCATCGGGATGCTGTCGGTCGGCGTCGGGCTGCTCGGGTTCTATCTCGCGACCGCGTGAGCGGGCGCGCTGCGGGGCGCGTGAGCGATTTGCGCCATGATGCGTAACTGGCTCCTTCCCGAAGCGATCGACGACGTGCTGCCCGACGAGGCGGCGCGTCTCGAAACGCTGCGCCGCACGCTGCTCGATCGGTTCGCGGCGCGGGGCTATCGTCTCGTGCAGCCGCCGCTGATCGAGCATCTCGAATCGCTGCTGACCGGCAGCGGACGCGATCTCGACCTGCAGACGTTCAAGGTCGTCGATCCGCTGTCCGGGCGCCTCGTCGGCGTGCGCGCCGACACGACGCCACAGGTCGCACGCATCGATGCGCATCTGTTGAACGAAGCAGGCGCGACGCGTCTTTGCTACGCCGGCAGCGTGCTGCGCGCGGTGACCGGCACGCCGGGCGCAGCACGCGAAGTCGTGCAGGTCGGTGCCGAGCTCTTCGGCGTTCCCGGCATCGACGGCGACCGCGAAGTGATCGAACTGCTCGTCTCGTCGCTGTGGGCGGCGGGGCTCGCGGAACTGCACGTCGACCTCGGTCACGTCGGCGTCTACCGCGCGCTCGCGAGCGGCGCGGGCATCGCGGGCAGCGGCGACGAATCCGAGCTTTTCGAAGCGATGCGCACGAAGGATCTTCCGGCGGTGCGCGACCTCACGCGCGCCTTGCCCGCGGCGTGGCGCGCGGCCCTCGAAGCGCTGCCGACGCTGTACGGCCCGGCCGGTGAAGTGCTGAGCGCGGCACGCACGGCGCTGCCGGACGTTCCGTCGATCGCGAATGCGTTGTCCACGCTCGATGCGCTCGCGCATGCGGCACGCTTGCTGAAAGTCGCGCTTCACATCGATCTCGCCGACCTGCGTGGCTATCATTATCAGAACGGGGCGATCTTCTCGGTGTTCACGGCCGGCGAGCCGACGGCGCTCGGGAACGGCGGCCGCTACGACGGCATCGGCAAGTCCTTCGGACGCGCGCGGCCCGCAACCGGTTTCACGCTCGATTTGCGCCAGCTCACCAGCCTACTCGCCAAGTCGACTCCTCCTCCACCACCTCGCTGACCCGACCATGGGCAAGAACGTCGTCGTCATCGGCACCCAATGGGGTGACGAAGGCAAAGGCAAGATCGTCGACTGGCTGACCGAGAGCACGCAGGGCGTCGTGCGCTTCCACGGCGGCCACAACGCCGGTCACACGCTCGTGACCGGCGGGCGCAAGACAGTACTGCGCCTGATCCCGTCGGGCGTGCTGCACGAAGGCGTGCCGATCCTGATCGGCAACGGTGTCGTGTTGTCGCCGTCGGCGCTGCTGCAGGAGATCCGCGAGCTCGAAGCGGCGGGCGTGCGCGTGCGAACGCGTTTGCGTATCTCGCCTGCGTGCCCGCTGGTGCTGCCGGTGCACGTCGCTCTCGACCACGCGCGCGAACGCGCGCTCGGCGACGTCAAGATCGGCACCACCGGCCGCGGCATCGGTCCCGCGTACGAAGACAAGGTGGCCCGGCGCGCGCTGCGCGTGCAGGATCTGCTCGATCCCGTGCGCTTTTCCGAACAGCTCGCGAGCCTGCTCGAACTGCACAACTTCGCGTTGACGCAGTACTACAAGGCCGAGCCGGTTCCGTTTGCGCCGATGCGCGACGAACTGCTCGCGCTGGCTCAGGACATCGTGCCGATGATCGCGGATGTCGCGGCGCTGATTCACGCGGCTCGCGCGCGCGGCGAATCCCTGCTGTTCGAAGGCGCCCAGGGCGCGCTGCTCGACATCGATCACGGGACCTATCCGTACGTGACAAGCTCCAACTGCATCGCGGGCGCCGCGGCGACCGGAAGCGGCATCGGCCCGCGCATGCTCGACTACGTGCTCGGCATCGTGAAGGCCTACACGACGCGCGTGGGCACCGGCCCTTTTCCAACCGAACTCACCGACGCCACGGGCGCGACGCTCGGCCAACGCGGCAACGAGTTCGGCTCGGTTACCGGCCGGCCGCGGCGCTGTGGATGGATCGACGTTGCGGCGCTGCGCCGCTCGTTCCAATTGAACGGCGTCGACGGCCAGTGCATCACGAAGCTCGACGTGCTCGACACGCTGCCGGAAATCAGGCTTTGCGTCGGTTACATGCTCGACGGCGCGCGCATCGACCTGATTCCGACCGGCGCGGACGCCGTCGCGCGCTGCACGCCGATCTATGAAACGATGCCCGGCTGGAACGAGTCGACGGTGGGCGCGCGAACGTTCGACGAACTGCCGGCTGCGGCGCGCGCGTATTTGCGGCGTATCGAGGAATTGACGGGCGTGCCGATTGCCATCGTCTCGACCGGACCCGACCGCGGCGAAACGATACTGGTGCACCACCCTTTTAAATAACGGACGAAAGTACCCCCTACTTTCGTCCGCAATGCAAGCCTCGAATCGCCGGCCTAGCCGGACGCTTCGAGGGTAGAGATACGACGAAAAAACCGAGCATGAGCCTCCACGTCGACTGGTCGCAGTACAACACGCTGGTCGAGCGCCTCGCGCTCTCGGTCCACGAGTCGGCGTTTCGCTTCAACCAGATCATTTGCATCGCGCGTGGGGGCCTGCGCGTCGGTGACGTGCTGTCGCGGATTTTCGATCAGCCGCTCGCGATCCTGTCGACGCACTCGTACACGTCCGAAGGCGGCACGATTCGCGGCGAGCTCGTCATCGCGGAGCACATGACGATGACGAAGCCCCGGCTCGGTGACCGCGTGCTGCTCGTCGACGACATGGTCGACTCGGGACACACGCTCGCGTCCGTTCACGACGAGCTGCCGCGCCGCTTCCCGCACATCGCCGAGTTGAAGACGGCCGTCCTGTGGTGGAAGGCGTGCTCGGTGTTCAAGCCCGATTACTGGGTCGAATACCTGCCGGAGAACCCGTGGATCCACCAGCCGTTCGAAGTCTACGACGACCTCGATCCGGCCACGCTGGCCGAACGGATCGGCGGCGCCGAAAAGTAGCGTTCGACTTTGGGGTCAGAGCAATAAGTCGCGCACACCGCCTTCTACAAGCCGAACGTTCGATGGCGCGCGACTTATCGCTCTGGGACCCCAAAGTCGGCAACCGAAATATGGTGCCCAGAAGAGGACTCGAACCTCCACAGTCTTGCGACCGCTAGGACCTGAACCTAGTGCGTCTACCAATTCCGCCATCTGGGCGATAGCGCGACCAACCCGTAATTTTAAAAGTAGCCAGTCACCTTGTCAAAATCGATACCCCTTCGACGGCGCAGCGCCACGTCGCCGCGCACGCGCAACGCTGCGGCCGCACGCCATGAAACTGCGTCGACGTGCGACGCAATCCTGCGCGCGCTCGGCGATGCCGGCGTACCGCTCGCGCCGACGGAAGTCGCCGCACGGCTTTCGATCGTGCCCCAGGACCAGCACCGGTTCGATGCATGCGTCGCGACGCTCGAGCGCGACGGCAAGCTGCTCGTCAACCGCAAGGGCGAGCTTTGCATCGTCGCGAAGCTCGATCTCGTCACCGGGCGCGTCCAGGGGCACGCGGACGGCTACGGCTTTCTCGTCCCCGACGACGGCGGCGAGGACCTGTTTCTATCGCCGCGCGAAATGCACAAGGCGCTGCACGGCGACCGCGTCACCGGCAAGCGCGTCGGCTACGATCGCCGCGGCCGCCCCGAGGGCGAAATCGTCGACGTGCTGGAGCGCGCCAATCGCGACGTCGTCGGCCGCATCCACGAGGAACGCGGCGTGTGGTTCGTCGAAGCGGAGAATCGCCGGATCAACCAGGACCTGATGATCCCGGCAGACGCGCGCGGTGGCGCGCAGCCCGGGCAGGTGGTCGTGGTCGAGATCATCAAGCCACCGAGCGAACACGGCGAGGCAGTGGCCCGCGTGAAGGAGGTGCTCGGCAGTGCGACCGACGCGGGAATCGAGATCGAGATCGCGCTGCGCAAGCATGCGCTGCCTTTCGACTGGAGTGCAGCGGCGACGCGCCAGGCGAAGCGCCTGCCTTCCGACGTGCGGCCCGCAGACCGCAAGGACCGCGCGGATCTGACCGACCTGCCGCTCGTGACGATCGACGGCGAAAACGCACGCGACTTCGACGACGCCGTGTACTGCGAGCCGGACGGGCGCGGCTTCCGGCTGGTCGTCGCCATCGCCGACGTCTCGCACTACGTGCGCGACGGTGACGCGCTAGATGCCGACGCCAGCGACCGCGGCACGTCGGTGTATTTCCCGAGGCGCGTGATACCGATGCTGCCCGAAGCGTTGTCGAACGAACTGTGCTCGCTCAAGCCGGACGTCGACCGGCTGTGCACGGCGTGCGACATGCGCATCGACGCGCGCGGAACGATCAAATCCTACGCGTTCTATCCGGCGGTGATGCATTCGCGCGCGCGGCTCACGTACACGCAGGTGCACCAGTGGCTGACCGAGGGCCCCGGCATTCGCAGCGAACCCGCGCAGGCACTGCTGCCGCATCTGTCAAAGCTGTACACGCTCTACAAGGTGCTGTTCGCGGCGCGCGAACGTCGCGGCGCGATCGATTTCGACACCCCCGAGCTCGCGGTGGAATTCGACGCGCAAGGCAAGATCGTGCGCATCGTGCCAGCGCCGCGCAACGACGCGCATCGGCTGATCGAGGAGTGCATGCTCGCGGCGAACGTGTGCGCCGCCAACTTCCTGATCGAGCACGAGCAGCCGGCGCTCTATCGCGTGCATGAACCGCCGCCGCCCGACAAGCTCGCCGCACTGCGCGAGTTCCTCGGCGGCTCGGCTTTGACGCTGACCGGCGGCGACAAACCGTCGGCGATGGACTACGCGTCGTTGATCGACCGCATTCGCGATCGTCCCGATTTCGCTTTATTGCAAAGCGTGCTGCTGCGCTCGCTGTCGCAGGCGCAATACAGCCCGGCCAACGTGGGGCACTTCGGGCTCGCGTACGAAGCGTACGCGCATTTCACGTCGCCGATTCGCCGCTACCCCGACCTGCTCGTGCATCGCGCGATCAAGGCCGTGCTCGCGAACAAACGCTACACGCCGAAGGACAGCTCGTGGGAGGCGCTCGGACTGCATTGCTCGATGACGGAGCGTCGTGCAGACGACGCGTCGCGTGACGTGCTGCAATGGCTCAAATGCCACTACATGCAGGAGCGCGTCGGGGAAACGTTCACCGGGACGATCAGCGGGGTCGCGAGCTTCGGCATCTTCGTCACGCTCGACGGTCTCGACATCGACGGCCTCGTCCATGTCACCGAGTTGCCGCGCGATTACTTCCACTTCGACGCGGTCCGCCACGCGCTGATCGGCGAACGCAGCGGCCGCGTCTTCCAGCTCGCGGGCCGTGTGACCGTCAAGGTGGCCCGCGTCGACCTCGAGCGCGCGAAAATCGATTTCACGCTCGACGAAACCGCCGCGCCGGCGGAGTCCCATCCGGTCACGCCGCGCCGACCCGCGATCGCCGAGCCGCTCGCGCGCGAGCATCGCGCGGCGGCGCCAGCCGGTCGCAAGAAGCGCGCGCGCGCTGCGCCCCGGACGCGCGGCAACGAGACCCGCGGCAGCGGCCGCTCACGCAAATCGCGCCGCGCGTGAGCCCCGTTCAGCGATTCGGCTGCGGCGTCATCCGCAGATACGGCCGCAGCGCGGTGTACCCCTTCGGAAACTTCTGTTTCAGCACCTCGGGATCCTGCAGCGACGGCACGATGACGACGTCGTCGCCCTGCTTCCAGTTGCCGGGGGTCGCGACGCTGTGATACTCGGTGAGCTGCAGCGAATCGATGACGCGCAGGATCTCGTCGAAGTTGCGGCCCGTCGACGCCGGGTACGTGATCATCAGCCGGATCTTCTTCGCCGGATCGATGACGAACAGCGAGCGGACGGTCTGCGTCGCGTTCGCGTTCGGATGGATCATGTCGTAGAGCATCGACACCTTGCGATCGGGATCGGCGATGATCGGGAAATTCACGCGCGTCTTCTGCGTGTCGTTGATGTCCTCGATCCAGCGCTTGTGCGAGTCCACAGGATCGACGGATAGCGCGATTACCTTGACGTTGCGCTTCGCGAAATCTTCCTTGAGCTTCGCCGTGAGGCCGAGTTCCGTCGTGCACACCGGCGTGAAGTCGGCCGGGTGGGAGAACAGCACGCCCCACTTGTCGCCGAGCCATTCGTGAAAGTCGATCGTGCCTTCGCTCGATTCCGCGGTGAAATCGGGCGCCGTATCGCCGAGCCGCAGTGCCATGGTGTCCTCCTCCGGGCCTCGCCAATCGAGGAACCATTGATGTTAGCCGAACTCGCCCGCACTTAGAAATGAACGTCAGCAATATCGATAGCTCGAATACGCCCGTCGCGAGCGATCTCGTCGTCCAGGGTCCGCACGTGCTCCGCGAGGACATCGAGCTGCTGCAGCTGATGACGAATGCGGCAGGCGTTGAGCCGTTGTCGCGCGCGCAATGCGATGCGTACCGCCTCCATGAGCCGCTCGGCGTCGACGGCGTGCGCGAAGCGTGCGAGGCCGCGGGCTACGACTGGGCGCTCGTTCCGCACGCGCGGCTTCTGGCGCGGATGCGGCTCCTTGCATTCGATATGGATTCGACGCTGATCACGATCGAATGCGTCGACGAGCTCGCGAAATTGCGCGGCGTCAGCGACCAGGTCGTCGCGATCACCGCGTCCGCGATGCGCGGCGAGATCGACTTTCGTGCGAGTCTCGAGCAGCGCGTTGCCCTCCTCGCGGGTCTGTCGGAGTCCCAGCTGCTGCACGTCTACGACGAGCGCCTGCGGTTGTCGCCGGGCGCCGGGCGACTGCTCGAAACGTGTCGTCGCAACGACGTGAAGACGCTGCTCGTCTCGGGCGGATTCACGTTCTTCACTGAACGGCTGCGGTCCCGGCTCGGTCTCGATCACACGCTTTCGAATACGCTCGAAGTGGCCGGTGGGCAGCTCACGGGCCGGCTCGTCGGCGACATCGTCGATGCCGACGCGAAGGCATCACGCTTCGCAGAACTCGCTGCGCGTTATCGCGGCGCCGATGGCATCACTGTGGCGATCGGCGACGGCGCAAACGACCTTCCGATGCTGGCTGCGGCCGACGTTTCGATCGCGTATCGGGCGAAGCCGCGCGTGCGCGCGCAAGCGATGCATGCGATCGATCATTGCGGTCTCGACGCCGTGCTGAATCTTTTCGCGTAAGAAGCGATTGATTGGCAACGCGCACGCCGTTGTCGCGCGCACGTTGTACATCACGCTCGCACGTTGTAGTTCACGCTTTCCGCGGCGTCGTTACGAATTTACAAGCGCTCGGATGACCGGGTTGAGGAGTACATCTTTATCCTTACCGTTCAATGACTTACACGCTTGGCCGCCGTCTTGCTTTACACCGTGCATTCCGCCACCTACGCGGTCATTCACGAGGAAAGCATGAATCGAATCGAGCGCTACTCGCTGTTGGCAGCAAGCACGGCGATTTCTTTATTCGCGTTGGCATCGCCGGTCGCGGCGACGGTCATCGAGTACGAATCGCAAGCCGGCGCGACGTCCCCGACAGACGGCCGGCCACTCGGTGCGACGGCGACATTTACCTACGATGCCACGTGCCTGACAAACTGCGAGTTGACAATAGAGCTCGCCAA
>DASSEA010000156.1:0-2160 GCA_035696805.1 Casimicrobiaceae bacterium | reverse complement strand
GATTGCGTCCTGCGCATCGCACCAGCCGTCGCATGCGTTGCGGCCCGCACGGCCGCGCCACGCATTGAGCAGTCCCTTGCAACGCGCGTAGAAGTGGAAGAAGCGCAGCACCCGATCACGCTCCTGCGGCGAAGGCGCTCGCTCGCTGCAGATCAGCTTGTCATCGGACATGCCGCGATCGGTGAACGTGATCGCACCCCATGCGCGCGTGCGAAAGCGAGTGCCGAACGGCCGGCGCGGGCCGAGCACCAGCGCGTCGAGCAGGTCGCCCTCCAGACCGATGAAACGATCCGCCGCGCCGTAGTTGTAGGGGCAGGGCAGCGGTGACACGAAATCGATATGTCCCGACGAGCCGCGCTTCACGAAGCTCCAGCGCGGAACCTCGATCGTGACGTCGATTTCGACGGGGATCAGAGAGGGCGCTCGTTGTCTGCCGTGCGGGTCAGCCAGACCCGCCGAACACGGACTTCTTCTGTTCCGCAACTTCGCGTTTCAGGGCGCGCAACCGCGTATCGACGACGGACGCCTGGTAGAAGTCTCCGTCCTTGGCCTTGGCAGCGATTTCGAACTGGTCTATCGCGCCTTTGAGGTTGCCCTGCCACGCGTAGTACTCCCCCTGGTGGCGATGCGCGAGCATCTGCTTGTTCTGCGCGGCGTACGCGCGCGCGGCCAGCAGTTGGAGCGGACCATCACCGGGAAAGCGCGCAAGCTGTCGCTCGATGAACTGCGCCGCGTCGGCATTGCGGCCCGCCTGCAGCAATGCGTCGGGATAGTCGTAGACGAGCTGCATCTTGTTCGGGTAGCGGTTGACGCCCGCCTCGAAACGGCGGATCGCGCCGTTGATGTCACCGGCGTCGAGCATCACGTGTCCGGCCATCGCGTCGATCATCGGGTGGTCGGGCGCGAGCTTCTCGAGAACCGCAAGTTCCTTGCGGGCGCGCGCGTAGTTGCGTTCACGCAAAAGCGACGCAACGAGCCCATAATGAACTGCGGCCTCGTTGTTGTACTTGTGCTCCTTCAGCGCGTCGTCGAAGAACGCGACGGCGTCGCGCGCATCGCCCTGGTAGCTCCGAAGCAGCGCACGCACCAGATGAAAGTCGAGCGACGACGTCACCTGCCGATAGGGATGGCCGTACGCACGCGCCTGCGCTTCCGCAATGCGCTCGTACGTGATCGGGTGCGTGCGCAGGTACGTCGGCGCGTTGCCTTCGACGAAGCGGAACGCGCGCTGCATCCGTTCCATGAACGTCGCCATCGCCGTCACGTCGAACCCGGCATCGTCGAGGCGCTGGAAACCGATGCGGTCGGCCTCGTATTCGTTCTCGCGCGTGAAGTTGAGCTGATTCTGGATCGTGAGCGCCTGCGTGGCGGCAATCGCCGCCGATGCGGCTTCGCCGCTCGACGCGCCGCTGCCCCGCGCGGCGAGCACGGCGAGCGCCAGCCCTGCAAGCGACATCAGCATCGAATCCTTCTGCGCCGAAAGCGCGCGCGCCATGTGATGCTGCGTCACGTGCGAGATTTCGTGCGCCAGAACGCCGGCCAGCTCCGATTCGGACTGCGTGAGCAGGATCAGCCCCGTGTGCACGCCGATGTAGCCACCGGGCAGCGCGAACGCATTCACCTGGGGATCCGGCACGCCAAAAAACTCGAAATCCTGCTTGACATCGCGCGACGCAGCGACGAGCCGATGCCCGAGTTCGTTCAGATAGTCGTTGACCTCGGGGTCGTTGATGTACGCGCCGTTCGCGCGAAGCTGCCGAATGATCGTCTCGCCGAGCTTGCGCTCCTGGATCGGCGAGAAGCCGGTCTGCGAAACGTCACCGAGATCGGGCAGCGACTGCGCTACCGCCGTCCCGATGATCGCCGGCGTAGGCGGGAGCGGCATGGCGGCCATCGCAGTGGCGACCATCGCCGCTAGGATGCGGCGGCGTTTTGGTGGTTTCGAGGTGGCGGACACGTGGAGCGGGAAGCGGATGCGATGATGCTAAGATTCCGTCGTCGCGGCGCGAGTTCACCCAGGCCGCCTCACGCCATGTCCGCGGCGACGCCGACATCGAATGCCGCGTTCCAGCGATCGATCCGCTGCCCCCAGGCGGGGTGCCAAGGCGCCGGCGGCGCGTGACGGCGATCGTGAATCCGATCGGCATTTTACCCACTTCG
>DASSEA010000155.1:0-6247 GCA_035696805.1 Casimicrobiaceae bacterium | reverse complement strand
TAGTCGAAGACCTCCGCGCCGGGCATCGCGTGCCGCCGACGTTGCCGTGAGCCGTGCCGGCCTGCAGCGATTTCAGCCCGGCAGCGTTTCGAGGTAGAGCTTCGCGTCGAAATACTGCGAAGCCGGCACCGGGTTCTGGATGCCGCCGAAGCGCACGAAGAAGTCCGTCACCTGCTGCAGCCACGTGGTCACCGTCCCGTCGGCGTAGAGCTTCTTCCAGTCCTGCGACGTGAACATCTTCTGCGCCTTGTATTGCTCCTTGAGGTCGGTCAGCGGCACCTGCTGGTAGTGGTTCTTCTGCAGCGATTCGAGCGCGGCGTCGGCGTTCGCGATGAAGTAATCGTTCGCTTCGGCCCAGCCGCGAATGATGTTCGCGCACACCGCGCGATTCTTGCCGTAGTAGTCCTCGCGCGCCGCCCAGCCGCCGACGATCGCGGCCTTCGGGTAGTACGCCGACGCGTCGGCAAGCATCTTCGCGCCTGGCACCTTATCGCGGACCGGAATGTTGAAGGGCACCCACAGCGCCACGGCCGGCACCGCGCCGGAGATGAACGACGTCACCGCCTCCGACATTCGCTGATTGACGACTTCGAGCTCCTTCGGATCCACGTTGTTCGCACGGAGCGCCGTGTCGAGGAAGACGTGCGCCGTGGTGCCGGTCGTCGTCGAGATCTTCTTGCCCTTGAGATCCGCAAAGCTCTTGATCCCCTGGTCTTCACGAACCCACAGTTGCGCCGTCGCGAACTCGACGTCGTTGACGAGGAACATCTTGCCTTGCCCGCGTGCGGGAAAATTGGAGATGACGGCGCCCGTGGCGAGCATGTCGATGCTGCCGCCGATCATCGCCTGGAAAAGCTCGAGGCCGGTCGTGAACTGCACGAGGTCGAGATCGACCCCGTGCCTGCCGAACGCGCCGCGATCGATGCCGAGCCAGATCTGGCCGTCGACGGCGAGCGTATGCAGGTAACCGACCTTCACCTTCGTCCGGCTTTGCGCGATCGCCGGCGCGCCCAGTGCGCCGAGGCTCGCGCCCACCCCCACCGCCGTCGTCGTCTGCAGGAACTGTCTGCGATTGATTCCCATCACTCCTCCTTCGGTTAGTCGGCTACCCGTGCCAGTTGCTGTGACGCCTGCGCGGCGTACTCCTTCATGACGAGGTCGCGAAGGTGCGAGCGAAGCTCGTTGAATTCGCGCGTCTCGTGCACCGATTCCGCGCGCGGGTACGCGAACGGAAGCCGGATTTCTTCGCGGATGCGCGTCGGCCGCGCGCTCATTACGATGATCCGCGACGCGAGGTAGATCGCCTCCTCGACCGAATGCGTGATCAGCATGACCGTCTTGCGCTCGGTCTGCAGCACCTGCAGAAGCAGGTCCTGCATCGCCGTGCGCGTCTGCGCATCGAGCGCGCCGAACGGTTCGTCCATCAGCAGGAAGTGCGGGCGCACGGCGTAGGCGCGTGCGAGCGCCAGCCGCTGCCGCATCCCGCCGGAGAGCATCTTCGGCCATGCATCGGCGAAATCGGTCAGTCCCATCAGGGCCATGTACCGGTCGCAGATTGCGTCGCGCTCGGCGGGCGGCACGTGGTTCGCGGCGAGTTTCAGTCCGAACGCGATGTTCTCCTTGACGCTGAGCCACGGGAAAACGCCGTATTCCTGGAAGATGACGCCGCGGTCGGGACCTGGTCCCGCGATCGGCTTGCCGTCGAGCAGCACGCGCCCGCGCGTCGGAGTGACGAAGCCCGCGACGAGGTTCATCATCGTCGTCTTGCCGCATCCCGACGGACCGATGATCGCAACGAACTCGCCGTCGGCGATCGTGTACGAGACGTCGTCGACGACGCGCAGCGCGCCGCGCGACGACGGAAACTCGACGACGACATGGTCGAACTCGATGCGCTGCGAGGATTCCTGCGGACGCATGGCGCTAGGCTCGGCCTCCTTGCGCTGCTGTGCCGGTCGGTGTGACGGCGCGTCGGCCTCCATTGGTCGCACTCGGTCGGGCCCTGCGGGCCTTCGCTTCGCGCCTCGTGCTCACGCTCGGCCTCCTTGCGCTGCTGTGCCGGTCGGTGTGACGGCGCGTCGGCCTCCATTGGTCGCACTCGGTCGAGCCCTGCGGGTCGCCCTCCATGTCCTTGCGGTGGTGGGGTTGCATAGGCGTGTCGGGCTCCGACCGCGCGCTCGGCCGCCCCCTTCGGGCCTGGGCTGCGCCCCTCGCGCGCGGCCGTCCTCCGCTTCGCGCCTCGTGCTCACGCTATCCGCTCCTGCCAGGAGACGAGCCGGCGCGTCAGCGCGCGCAGCACCAGATCCATCGCGAGCGCGATCAGCCCGATGCAGATGATGCCGACATAGATGATGTCGAGCTGAAAGAACGACGACGCGTTCTGAATCAGCGCACCGAGCCCCTGCTGGGCGGCGATCAGCTCGGACGCGACGAGCGTCGCCCAGGCCACGCCGAGCGCGACGCGGAGCGCCGTCAACAGATGCGGAACGGTGAGCGGGATGATCACCTTGCGGAAAATCTCCCCGTCGGTCGCACCGAGCGTGCGCGACACGCGCACGTAGATCGGGCTGATCTGCGCGATTCCTTCGTACATGACGATGACGCCCGCGAAAAACGACGCGTAGAACAGGATGACGACCTTCGCGACCTCGCCGATCCCGAAATAGACGATGACGAGCGGGATCAGCGCGATCGGCGGCAGCGCACGGAAGAAGTTCATCAACGGGTCGATGAACAGGCGCACGTTGCGGTACCACCCGAGCACGAAGCCTGCCGGCACGGCAACGGTGATGCCGAGGGCAACGCCGAGCACGACGCGTTGCGTCGACATCGCGATGTCCACCGGCAGGCGCGCTGTGGTGAGCAGTTGCCAGAAGCGGACGGCGACCGCGTGCGGCGTGGGCACCAGCGACGGATTCACGAGCCCGGAATACGCGATCGCATACCAGATCGCGATGACGATCACCCACGGCAGCGCGATCAGCAGCGGTCGATGAAGTCGGTTCACGAACGATGGTTGCGGCCTTCAGGGGCGAAACGTACTATAGATAGAACGTTATGCACAAGAGCGCGTACAACTTCGTTCCACCGCTCTTCCGTGGTCCGATGCCGCGTTACGCGCAGCTCGCCGAGGTGTTTCGCCAGCGCATCGCGCGCAATCGCTGGCCGCCGGGCACGAAACTGCCGACGCTCGAAGAGCTGATGCAGGAGTTCGCTGTCGCGCGGGTCACCGTGCGCCAGGCGATGGAACTTCTGGCGCGCGACGGACTCGTATCCGCCGAGCGTGGACGCGGAACGTTCGTCACCGCGCAGCCGCGGCGTCATCGTGGCCTGATGCTCGAAACGAGCCTGCAGGCGCTGGCCGATGTTTACCGCAACGACACGCCGAACCTGACGTTGATCGACGAAGCGTCGGCGACACCCCGGCTGCAACCGCATGACGGCACCCCAGCGCCTCATTACCACTTCCTGCGACGCGTCCATTCACGCGACGGTCAGGCGTACTGCGTCATTTCGATCTATCTCGACGAGCGCGTGTTCCGCATGGCGCCGCGACGCTTTCGCCGCGAGACGGTCGTGCCGGTCCTGCTCGAGTTGCCGCGCGTTGCGATCGCCCGCGCCTGGCAGACGCTCGAAATCGGGACGGCCGACGTGACGGTCGCACGCCTTCTCGACGTTCCGGTGAGCGCGCCCGTCGCGGAAGTTCGGCGCGTGTGCCAGGACCGCCACGGCGTCGTCGTCTATCTCGGCGAAGTGACGTATCGTGGTGATTACATCCACCTCGAGATGGATCTCAAGCCGTGAACGGACCGATCCAGCTTCGCTCGCTGCGCGCGCTCGTCTGGCGTTATCCGCTGAAGACGCCGGTCGTCACGTCGTTTGGAACGATGCACGACCGGCCGATGGTGCTGGTCCGCGCCGAGGATGCGAACGGCATCGCCGGCTGGGGCGAGATCTGGTGCAATTTTCCGCAGGTTGGCGCCGAGCATCGGGCACGCATCGTGCACGGCGTCCTCGCGCCGCTCGCCGTCAGTCGGCCGTTCGACGAGCCGGGGGCGCTGTTCGAGTTCCTCACGGCCCAAACCGCGGTGCTTGCGTTGCAAGCCGGCGAGCCCGGACCGTTCGCGCAGGCGATCGCGGGCGTGGATCTCGCGCTGTGGGATCTGTGGGCGCGTCGCGCGCAGCAGCCGCTGTGGCGCCTGCTTGGCGGAACGACGCCGCGCGTGCGCGTCTACGCAAGCGGCCTCAATCCCGACCGTCCGTCCGAGCTTGCGGCGACGCGGCGCAACGAAGGCTTTCGCGCGTTCAAGCTGAAGATCGGTTTCGGCAGGGACCGCGATCTCGCGAACGTCGCCGCGGTGCGCAGCGCGCTCGGTGACGACGTCGACCTGATGGTCGATGCGAATCAGGCCTGGTCGCTCGAAACCGCGATCGACATGGCCGAAGCGCTGGAACCGTTCTACATCGGGTGGCTCGAGGAGCCGCTGCGCGTCGACCGCCCGTGGACCGAGTGGCAGGCGTTGCGCGAGCGCACCAACGTGCCGCTCGCCGCCGGCGAAAACATTGCAGGAGACGCCGCATTCGACGCTGCGCTCGCGGCCAACGTGTTGAAGGTCGTGCAGCCGGATCTCGCGAAATGGGGCGGTTTCACCCGCGGCATTCCGCTCGCGCGGAGGATCGTTGCGGCCGGCGTTCGCTATTGCCCTCACTGGCTGGGCGGCGGCGTCGGATTGCTCGCCTCCGCGCACGCGCTGGCGGCGATCGGCGGCGGCGGTGTCCTCGAAGTCGACGCCAACGCCAACCCGCTGCGCTCGGCGACGTGCGGCCCGCTCGGCAACATCAGCGACGGCATCAGTGTGCTCAACAACCGGCCGGGTCTTGGCATCGATCCGGATCTCGCGAGCCTGCAGGCGTACGCCGTCGCGCTTTGACGCCGGGTAACCCGAACACGGGTTGCCGTGCCAGCGAGCGCGTGAATATTCACCCGACGAAGTGGCCGGCCCCGTGCCGAGCGATGCGGCAAAATCACCGGCTCTTCGATCCGAAAGCACTTCAATGGCGCAACCCGGTTACCTGCGACATCCGACGATTCGCGACGATACGATCGTATTCATCTGCGACGACGATTTGTGGCGTGTCGACGCGAACGGCGGCATCGCGCGGCGTCTGACCGCCGGCCTCGGGGAACCGTCGACGCCAGCGCTGTCCGCCGACGGCCGCATGATTGCGTTCGTCGGTCGCGACGAGCAGCACCCCGAGGTCTATTTGATGTCATCGGAGGGCGGCCTCGCGCGGCGCATGACGTGGCTCGGTCCCGACGTCATGGTGCGAGGTTTCACGCCGGACGGTCGCATCCTGTTCGTCACGACGTATGGCCAGCCGTTCTTTCGCAACTACCGCGCGTTCACGCTGCCGGTCGATGGCGGCATGCCGGAGCTGCTGCCGCTCGGTCAGGTGAATCACCTCGCGTTCGGGCCCGGGCAAGCGAGGCTGATTGGACGCAACACCGCCGATCCCGCGCGCTGGAAACGCTATCGCGGCGGCACCGCCGGGCATCTGTGGATCGATACGGACGGACGCGGCGAATTCCGGCGGCTGACCGAGCTCGCGGGGAATATCACGAGCCCGATGTGGCTTGGCGAGCGCATCTGGTATCTGTCCGACGCCGAGGGCGTGGGCAACCTCTATTCGTGCCGGCCGGACGGATCGGACGTGCGACGGCATACCGATCACGACGATTTCTACGCGCGTCACGCGCAAACCGACGGCAAGCGCATCGTGTACCAATGCGGCGCCGACGTCTGGCTGTTCGATCCGCGCAAGGACGCGACGGCAAAGCTTGCGATCGACGTGCCGTCGCATCGCACGCAATCGTCGCGCAAGTTCGTCGACGCGGCGGAGAATCTCGCGGGCTTCGAGCTGCATCCGGCCGGCCACAGCCTCGCGGTCGAGTCGCGCGGCAAGCTCTTCACGTTCGCGCTGTGGGAGGGCGCGGTGCGCCAGCACGGCGTACCCGACGGCGTCCGCTATCGGCACGGACAATGGCTCGCCGACGGCGAGACGCTCGTGGCCGTCAGCGACGAGGCGCACGAGGAACGGCTCGTCGTCATGCGCGGCGGCGAAACGCGCGCGCTCGCGTTCGACATCGGCCGCGTCGTTGCGCTGCGCGCGGCGCCGGCGGGGCAGCGGATCGCGCTCACGAATCACCGTCACGACGTGCTGGTGATCGACGTCGACGCGAACACGT
>DASSEA010000154.1:0-2258 GCA_035696805.1 Casimicrobiaceae bacterium | reverse complement strand
GAGCACCAGGAGTTCATGAGCACGGTCGACGAGGTGGCGGCCGAGCATGCCGATGCGATTGCCGCACTGCCGGCAGACGGAACGGCCGTCATCAACGCCGACGATCCGCGCGCCGCGATCTGGCGTGCTGCTGCGCTGGGTGTGAACGCGCACACGGTGACGTTTGGTCTTGACGCCGCGGCGGACGTGCGTGCGCGATACGTCCCGCACGCCGAAGGCAGTGCGCTGGAGCTTGTGACACCGGCAGGCAACGCGCACGTCCTGCTCCACGTCCCCGGCCGACACATGGTGATGAACGCGCTCGCGGCCGCCGCCGTAGGTCATGCCGCAGGCCTGCCCGTCACCGCGATCGTTCGTGGCTTGCAAACATTCCGGCCGGGTCGCGGCCGGCTCGTCACATCGACGACGGCAACCGGCGTCACGGTGATCGACGACACGTACAACGCGAATCCCGACTCGGTGCGGGCTGCAATCGACGTGCTGGCGACACGCGCGGCCCCCCGCTGGCTGGCGCTTGGCGACATGGGCGAAGTGGGCGACGAAGGGCCCCGCTATCACCAGGAAATCGGTGCTTACGCGCGCGCTGCCGGCCTCGATCGCGTCTTCGCCAGCGGAGAACTGACGCGCCACGCGGTGACGGCGTTCGGTGAGGGTGCCGCGCACTTTCCGAGCGTCGACGATCTGGCGCGCGAAGTCGCGGCACAAGCGCCGTCAGGCGCGACCGTGCTCGTCAAGGGATCGCGCTTCATGCGCATGGAGCGCGTCGTCGCGGCGCTTACGGGGACAGCCAGCGGAGGCTTGCACTGATGCTGCTGTGGCTCTCCGAACTGCTCGCGCGCGAAGTCCGCGCCTTCAACGTCTTCGGTTACCTGACGTTGCGCGCGGTGCTGGCGACGATGACGGCGCTCGTCATATCGTTTCTGGTCGGCCCGCGGATGATCGCGTGGCTCACCAAGATGCGCATCGGGCAGGCCGTGCGCGACGACGGCCCGCAAACGCATCTCACGAAGGCGGGCACGCCGACGATGGGCGGGGCGCTCATCCTCGTGTCGATCGCGATCACCACGCTGCTGTGGGCGGACCTCGACAATCGCTTCGTCTGGGTGGTGCTGCTCGTCACGCTCGGCTTTGGCACCGTCGGCTGGATAGACGACTGGCGCAAGGTCGTCGCGCGCAATCCGAAGGGTCTTTCGGCGCGAGGCAAGCTGTTTTGGCAATCGGTGATCGCCGTCGTCGCTGCCGTGTATCTCGCGTTCTCGGTGTCGGCGCCCGACAACGCGACGTTCGCGCAACTGTTGCTCGCATGGGCGAAGACCGGCTTCAGCACGGGTCTCACCCCGCGAGCGGACCTGATCGTGCCGTTCTTCAAGACGATCTCGTATCCGCTCGGTGTCTGGGGCTTCATCGCGCTGTCGTACTTCGTCATCGTCGGAACGAGCAATGCGGTCAACCTGACCGACGGCCTCGACGGCCTGGCCATCATGCCGACGGTGATGATCGGCTCCGCGATGGGCATCTTCGCGTACGTGAGCGGCAACGCCGTGTTCGCGCGCTATCTCGGGTTTCCACACATTCCCGGCGCAGGTGAACTCGCGGTGATCTGCGGCGCGATCGGTGGCGCCGGTCTCGGCTTCCTGTGGTTCAACGCGTATCCCGCCGATGTGTTCATGGGCGACGTCGGCGCGCTCGCGCTCGGTGCGGCGCTCGGTGCGATCGCCATCATCGTCCGGCAGGAAATCGTGCTGTTCATCATGGGCGGCGTGTTCGTCGTCGAAACGCTGTCGGTGATGATCCAGGTGATTTCGTTCAAGACGACCGGCCGGCGCGTGTTCCGGATGGCGCCGCTGCACCACCACTACGAGCTCAAGGGCTGGAAAGAGAACCAGGTCGTCGTGCGCTTCTGGATCATCACGATGCTGCTCGTGCTGTTCGGCCTTTCCACGTTGAAACTGCGCTGAGCACGAAGCGATGAGCGCGCCGGGCGACGTCGACATGAAACTGCGTTATCAGGGCCGCCGTGCGGTCGTGCTGGGTCTCGGCATCACCGGCTTGTCGCTCGTTCGTCACCTGCTGCGCCACGGTGCTGTCGTTCGCGTCGCCGACACGCGTGAGAATCCGCCGAACCGTGACGCGTTAAACAGTGCGTTTCCGCAGGTCGCCGTCGAAACGGGCCCGTTCTCCGACGCGACGTTCGAAGGCATCGACCTCATCGCGCTCAGCCCGGGCGTCGACCGTCGCAATGCCACTGTTTCCGCTGC
>DASSEA010000153.1:0-4533 GCA_035696805.1 Casimicrobiaceae bacterium | reverse complement strand
CAGGAGCTGCACGACGCGCAGATCGGCGCCATGGTTCAGCAGGTGTGTCGCAAATGCATGGCGCAGGACGTGCGGCGACAGCGAAGCCGCCGGAATGCCGGCGGGCACCGCGTAGCGCTTGATCAGCGCCCAGAACGCCTGTCGCGTCAGTGGCCCCTGGCGCTGCGTGAGGAACACCTCGTCTCGTTTGCTCGTGCCGGCCAATGCGGGACGAACTTCGCGCAGATAACGCGCAAGCCAGGCGACCGCTTCGTCGCCGAGCGGGACGAGCCGCTCCTTGCTGCCCTTGCCGACAACGCGGACGACGCCCGCATCCTGCGCCACCTGCGAACGCCGTAGCCCGGTGAGTTCCGACACGCGCAGGCCCGTCGCGTAGAGCGTTTCGAGCATCGCGCGGTCGCGAAGCCCGAGGGGCGTGGCGACATCCGGTGCGGCCAGCAGCGCCTCGACCTGCGCTTCGGACAACTGCTTCGGCAGCCGTCGCGGTCTTTTTGGTGCGGTGACCCGCAGCGTCGGATCGTCGCGAATCGCGCCATGCGAAAGCTGCAGCCGGTAGAAGCGGCGCAGCGCGGACAACCGGCGCGCGACCGAGGTCGCCTTCGCCTTCGCCGAGAATTGCGCGGCCAGCCAGTGATCGAAGTGGGCGCGCTCGACGTCGAGCAACGCAATGCCGCGGGCGTCGAGCCAGTGCGCGAACCCGGTGAGATCGCGCCGATAGCTCGCGAGCGATGCAGCCGCCAAGCCGTCCTGCAGCCAGAGCTGGTCGCAGAACGCATCGATCAACACGCGGGCGTCGGCGTTCCCTGTCACATCTTCATGTGCTGCGGCAGCAACGTGACGATCTCCGGGATGAACCAGATCGCGAGCACGGCGGCGCACATCAGGAAGAACATCGGCAGCGTGTGCCGCGCAATCCACGTGATGTCGCGCTTCGTCATGCCCTGCAGCATGAACAGGTTGAAGCCGACCGGCGGCGTGATCTGCGCCATCTCGACGACGAGGACGACGAAGATGCCGAACCACAGGAGATCGATGCCTGCCTTTTCGACCGTCGGCAGGATCACGCCCATCGTCAGCACCACCATCGAGATGCCGTCGAGAAAACAGCCGAGCACGATGTAGAACAGCGCGAGCGCCACGATCAGCGCGAATGGCGACAGACCGAGCGCGGAGATCCACTCGGCGAGATCGCGCGGCAGCCCGATGTAGCCCATGGCGAGCGTCAGGAAGGCGGCGCCGGCGAGGATCAGCGCGATCATGCAATAAAGCCGCGTCGCGCCGAGCAGGCTGTCGCGAAACGTCGGCCAGGTGAGCGACCGTTGCGCAGCGGACAGTACGAGCGATCCGACGACGCCGAACGCGGCCGCCTCGGTGGCGGTGGCGAGGCCGGTGTAGATCGATCCGAGCACGACGGCGATCAGCAGCACCACCGGGATCAGGTGACGCGACGCGTGCAGCTTCTGCGCGACCGTCGTGCGTTCGGTGGCGGCAGGGATGCTGCCCGGGTTCAGCAACGACCAGACGACGATGTAACCGGAGAACAGCACGGCGAGCAGAATGCCCGGGATGATGCCCGCGATGAAGAGCTGGGCGATCGACACGTTGGCCGTCACGCCGTACACGATCATGATGATCGACGGCGGAATCAAAAGACCCAGCGTGCCGGCGCCGGCGAGCGTGCCGATGGTGATCGCCTCCGGATAGCCGCGTGCCTTGAGTTCCGGCAGCGTCATCTTGCCGATCGTCGCGCACGTCGCCGCCGACGAGCCCGACACGGCGGCGAAAATCGTGCAGCCGATGATGTTGGTGTGCAGCAGGCGCCCCGGCACCCTTTCGAGCCAGGGTGCGAGGCCCTTGAACATGTCTTCCGACAGCCGCGTTCGGAACAGGATCTCGCCCATCCACACGAAGAGCGGCAGCGCCGTCAACGTCCACGACGACGCCGTGCCCCAGATCGTGACCGCCATTGCATCGCCGGCGGGGCGCGATGAAAACAGCGTCATGCCGATCCACGCGACGCCCGCGAGCGCGAGACCGATCCACACGCCGCTGCCGAGGAGCGCAAACAGCGCAACGATCAGCAGCGTGGTGACGACGGCGTCATTCATGGTGGAGCATTTCCGCCGGCGCCGCCGCGCGCCGCAGTCCTCGCCATTCGCGAACGAGCTCGTCGACGAGCGCGATCAGGAGCACGACCGTTCCCGCGGCCATCGCGAGCTGCGGCAGCCACAGCGGCGTCGCGTCGTTGCCCGTCGAAATGTCGTTGAACTGCCACGACTGGAACGTGAGCCGCACGCTGTACCACGCGAACGCCGCGGCGAGCAACGAGGCGACGCCGAGCGACCACAATTCGAATGCATGGCGCGGGCGCGCACCGAGGTGTTCGAGGACGAGCGTGACGCGAATGTGCTCGCCGCGTTTCAGCGTGTGCGCGAGCGCGAGGAATCCGCTCGCCGCCATGCAGTAGCCGGCGTAGGCGTCGGTGCCTGCCACGTACCAGTTGACCAGTCGGCCGACGATGCCGAGCACGACCATCGCGAGCGTCCCGACGAGAAAAAACGCCGCCACGTAAGCGGCGGCGTCGTACACGGCGTCGAGCAGCTTTCGCATCAGGCCGCCTGCGCCCGCTTGCGGTTCGCTGCGGTGAAGCGCAGGCGGAAGGCGCGCATCGGCAGGCGTGGCGCCGGTCGATCTATTGCAGCGCGCGATATTGGTCGATGATCTTCTTGCCCTCGGCGCCCGACTTGCGCAGCCATTCGGCGAGCATGACATTGCCGACCCTGCGCATGTCGGCGGTGAGCTGTTCGCTCGGCTTGTCGATCGTCATGCCCTTCTGCTTCAGTTGATCGATGTACCAGCTCGTCTTCTCGGCCGACAACTTCCAGCCGCGCGTTTCGGCGTCGTTCGCCGCTTTCAGGACGGCGGACTGCGTCGCCTTGTCCAAAGCGTTGAAGGCGGCCCGATTGGCGATGATCGCGTTCTTCGGAAGCCAAGCCTGCGTGTCGTAGAAGCGCTTCAGGTGCTCGTACGTCTTGGAGTCGTAGCCTGTCGCACCCGACGACATGTATGAATCGATGACGCCCGTCGCGAGTGCCTGCGAGACCTCGGCCGCCTGCACCGTCACCGGCTGCGCGCCGACCAGTTCGGCGATTTTCGAGGTCGCCGGGCTGTACGCGCGCCACTTGAGTCCCTTCATGTCCGCCGCGCTGTTCAGCGCGCGGTTCGTATAGATGCCCTGCGGCGGCCACGGCACCGTGTAGAGCAGCATCATGCCCTGCTTCGCCAGCTTGTCCTCGAGAACCTTGCGTTCGGCCTTGTACAGCTTGAATGCTTCGTCGTACGACGTCGCGAGGAACGGCACGCCGTCGATGCCATACAGCGAATCCTCGTTTTCGAAGTTGACGAGCAGGATCTCGCCTGCCTGCGCCTGTCCGCCCTGCACGGCGCGCTTGATCTCCGGCGCCTTGAACAGCGACGCGTTCGGGTGGATCTGCAGCTTGAGTTTGCCGCCCGTTGCCTTGTCGATGTCGTTGGCGAATTGCTGGAGGTTTTCCGTATGAAAGTTGTTCGCCGGATACGCCGTGGGCACGTCCCATTTGGTTTGCGCGAGTGCAGGCAACGCGAGAGTCAGCGCGACGGCGGCGATGGCAAGACGTTTCATGGGGGACTCCAGGGGAGGGTTCAGGGGGCGTGGGCGAGGCAGTGTAGCCGCGAATCGGGCATCGGTTCATATAATGCCACTACGAACGCATTCGGATGCCGGCAGGGAATGCAATTCTGGATCGACCGCGGCGGGACGTTCACCGACATCGTCGCGCGCCGACCGGATGGCAGTCTCGTCACGCACAAGCTCCTCTCCGACAACCCGGAGCGCTACCGCGATGCCGCGGTGCAGGGCATTCGCGACGTGCTGGGACTCGGCGCCGGCGCGCCCATACCCCGCGGCGCCATTTCGGCCGTCAAGATGGGCACCACCGTCGCGACCAACGCATTGCTGGAGCGGACCGGCGAGCGCACGGTGCTGGTCATCACGCGGGGCTTCGCGGATGCGTTGCGCATCGGTTATCAGAACCGCCCGAAGCTTTTCGTGCGGCGCATCGAACTGCCCGCGCTTCTCTATGAGCGCGTGATCGAGGCGGACGAGCGCGTCGGCGCGCACGGCGACGTCGTGCATCCGCTCGACGTCGCCGCGCTCGAGCCGCAATTGCGGCAAGCCTACGCCGACGGACTACGCGCCGCCGCCGTCGTGCTGATGCACGGGTATCGCTATCCGCAACACGAGCAGGTGATCGCGCGTATCGCGCGCGAGATCGGCTTCGAGCAGGTTTCGGTGTCGCACGAGGTGAGTCCGTTGATGAAACTCGTCTCGCGCGGGGACACGACCGTCGTCGACGCGTACCTGTCGCCGATCCTGCGCCGCTATGTCGAGCAGGTCGAGCGCGATCTCATCGCCGACGGTTCGATCGGCGTCGGCGCGCTCGATCCTCGATCGGCGATTCCGGATCCTCCATTTCGCCTGCAGTTCATGCAATC
>DASSEA010000152.1:0-9981 GCA_035696805.1 Casimicrobiaceae bacterium | reverse complement strand
CCGCGTCAGCCTGCGGCCGATTGGGCGACGAAGTGGCGGACGTTCCGCGAGAGCATCTGGGGCCTGCTGCTGATCGTCGTCGTCATCGGCGGCATCTACACGGGCATTTTCACGCCGACCGAGGCGGCGGCGATGAGCGCGGTCTACGCGTTCCTGGTCGCGGTGTTCGTCTACAAGGACATGCCGCTCGCGAAGGTGCCGACGGTGCTCCTCGATTCGGCGAACATGAGCGCGATGCTGCTCTACATCATCACCAACGCGGTGATGTTCAGCTACCTGATGACCTCCGAGAACATTCCGCAGGCGATGGCGGCCTGGATGCTCGACAAGGGGCTCGGCGTCATCACGTTCCTGCTCTTCGTCAACATCGTGCTGCTGCTCGCGGGCAACGTGATGGAGCCGTCGTCGATCGTGCTGATCATGGCGCCGATCCTGTTCCCGGTGGCCATGAAACTCGGCATCGACCCGATCCACTTCGGCATCATGATGGTCGTGAACATGGAGGTCGGCATGTGCCACCCGCCGGTCGGCCTCAACCTGTACGTGGCGTCCGGCATCACGCGGATGGGAATCACCGAGCTCACGGTCGCCGTGTGGCCGTGGCTCGCGACGATGCTCGTGTTCCTCGTGATCGTCACCTACTGGCCGGGCCTCTCGATCGGGCTTCCGCACCTGCTCGGCATGCGCTGACGCTGCGCCGCCGGCGTCGACATCGCAGCCCCGACGGACCCCTCCGCGGACCGCGGAACGGGGCTTCGCGTGCTAGAATTTCGAGTTTACTTGCCGGAGCCGAAACATGGCGGTTGAACGCACGCTTTCGATCATCAAGCCCGACGCGGTTGCGCGCAACGTCATTGGCGAAATCTACGCCCGCTTCGAGAAGGCGGGCCTTGCGATCGTCGCGGCGCGCATGCTGTGGCTGTCGCGCAGCGATGCCGAAGGCTTCTACGCGGTTCACCGCGAGCGACCCTTCTTTCGCGATCTCGTCCATTTCATGACGACCGGCCCGGTGATGATCCAGGTGCTCGAGGGCGAGAACGCCATTGCGAAGAACCGCGAACTGATGGGCGCCACGGATCCGAAGAAGGCGGCGCCGGGAACGATTCGCGCGGATTTCGCCGCGTCGATCGACGCGAACGCCGTGCATGGCTCGGACGCGCCGGAAACGGCCGCCACCGAGATCGGCTACTTCTTCCCCGCTCACACGATCTACCGCCGCTAGGCCCGGCCGTCGCACGCGTCCGCCCGATGATCAACCTGCTCGATCTCGAACCCTCGGCGCTCGTCGCCTGGTTCGGCGCGCGCGGCCACGCGCCGTTTCGCGCGCGGCAGGTTTCGCATTGGATCCATCAGCGTTTCGTGTCCGACGTCCACGCGATGACCGACCTGGCGAAGCCCCTGCGCGACATGCTCGCCGCGGAAACGGAAATCAGCGCGCCACGCGTCCTGCGCGATACGACAGCCGCGGACGGCACGCGCAAATGGCTGCTCGAGACCGGCCACGGCAACGCCGTCGAGGCGGTCTACATTCCCGAGGACGATCGTGGCACGCTGTGCATTTCGTCGCAGGCGGGGTGCGCGCTGGACTGTGCGTTCTGCTCGACCGGGAAGCAGGGCTTCAATCGAAACCTGGCGACCGGCGAAATCGTCGGGCAGTTGTGGCACGCCAACCGAATGCTGCTGGCGGATGAACGCAATGCACAGGCGCCGTGGGTCCAGGAGGGACGCGCACCGATAACGAACGTCGTGATGATGGGCATGGGCGAGCCGCTCGCCAATTTCGACAACGTCGTGCCGGCGCTGCGCACGTTCCTCGACGATCACGCGTACGGCCTGTCGCGCCGCCGCGTCACGCTGTCGACGTCGGGCCTCGTGCCGTGGATCGACCGGCTGCGCGACGAATGCCCGGTCGCGCTTGCCGTATCGTTGCATGCGCCGACCGACGCGCTGCGCGATCGGCTGGTGCCGATCAATCGCAAGCATCCGCTCGCGTCGCTGCTGGCGGCCTGCCGGCGTTACCTGGAACGCGCGCCGCGCGACTTCGTCACCTTCGAATACGTGATGCTCGACGGCGTCAACGATTCGCCGCAACACGCGCGCGCATTGATCGATCTCGTCCGCGACGTGCCGTGCAAGCTCAACCTGATCCCGTTCAATCCCTTTCCGGGCACCGAGTTCGCGACCACGCCGCGCGAGCGCATCCGTGCGTTCGCACAGGCGTTGCAGGACGCGGGCATCGTGGCGACGATCCGCCGCACGCGGGGGGACGACATCGACGCCGCGTGCGGTCAGCTCGCGGGACACGTGCAGGACCGCACGAAGCGCCGGCTCGCCGCGCGCATCCCGGTCGTCGCGCGCTGATACCGGCGCATCTTTCTCACCGGACGAACCGCTGCGATGAAACGCCCGTTGCTCCCCTGGCTCATCGTCGTCGCGCTGTCGGTCGCCGGCTGCGCGTCGAAGCCCACGGCGCCGGCGCAGGCGCCGCCGCCCGATCCGACGCCGATCAAGGCGCAAGAGGCAACGCCGCAGCAACGCGCGGCGATTCGCACCGAACTCGCGGCTGGCTATTACGAGCGCGGGCAGATGGACATCGCGCTCGAGGAACTCGGCGCGGCCAAGGCGCTCGATCCGACGTATCCGAAGCTCTACAACATCTACGGCCTCGTCTATGCGATGCTCGGCGAGCGCGACAAGGCCGAGGAAAGCTTTCGCCAGGCGATCGCGCTCGCGCCGAACGACTCGGACATCCACGCCAACTGGGGCGCCTATCTGTGCGCGACCGGACGTGCGCGCGAAGCGATGACGGAGTTCGAGCAGGTGCTGCGCGATCCGCTGTTCAAGTCGCAGGAAATCGCGCTGATCAATGCGGGCAAATGCAGCGTGGCGCTCGGACAGACTCGCAACGCCGACGACTTCTTCCGTCGCGCGCTGACGGTCTCGCCGGGCAACCCCGTCGCTGCGTACAACCTCGCGCTGCTCGCGTATCGCGAAGCGCGCGTCGGTGAAGCGCGCGCGTGGATGCGCCCGGTGATGCAGCAGGCGGTGCCTCCGCCGGAAGCGCTGTACCTCGGCGTGTGCATCGAGCGCAAGCAGGGCGATCGCGAAGCGGAGCGCTCGTACGCATTGCAGCTTCGGAACCGCTGGCCCGATTCGCCGGAGGCGAAGGCGCTCGCCGGCGGCACGTGCGAGTGACCGAAGCCTTTGACGGCGAGGACGCGGCCCGCGCAGCGCCGCTCCCGGTCACCGCAGGCAGCCGCCTGCGCGCGGCGCGCGAAGCCGCAGGGTGGTCGCTCGAGGACGTCGCGCAGCAGCTGAAGCTCGCGCCGCGGCAGGTGCAGGCGCTCGAGAGCGACGACTGGCAGCGTCTGCCGGGCCGCACGTTCATCCGCGGCTTTGCCCGCAACTATGCGCGGTTGATGCACCTCGACGCCGACGACGTGCTCGCGCTGTTGCCCGCCGCCGACACGGCACACGCGTTCGAGCGCCCGGCACTTGCGCCGACGCGGCGCCCGATGGGCGAGATTCCCGTCGACGGTGCGACGAAGCCATCGCTGCGCTGGCTGTTCCCGCTGTTGCTCGTCGTGATTGCGGGCGCCGCCGGGTTCTACGAATACACAAGGCAGAAGGCGCTCGAGCCTCGAGACGGCAGCGCGCCCTCGACGGTCCCGACGTCAACGGCTGGACCGGCGCCGACACCCGCTGCAACGACGAACGCGGCGATGCAGCCTGCAGCAACACCTGCGGCAACAGCGTCGACGGCGCTGCCGAATCCGCTCGCGGACACGCCGTCGAACGCTCCATCCGACCCGCGCGAGCCTGCGGCGCCCGCGACGGACGCCGTGCTCGTGCTCGCCTTCAAGGGCACGTCGTGGGCCGAGGTCAAGGACGCGGGTGGCCGCGTCATCCTGCAGATGACCGGCGGTGCCGGCATGACGCAGACCGTGTCCGGCACGCCGCCCTTCGAACTCGCGCTCGGCAATGCGCCCGACGTCGGCGTCACGTTCCGCGGCCAGGCGCTCGACCTCGCGCCGTACACGCGCGGCAGCGTCGCGCGCGTCGCGCTCAAGTAACACCGGCGATCACGATGACCACCGCACTGCAGGGCGTGCGCGGCATGAACGACGTGCTTCCCGACGAAGCCTGCGCATGGCAGCGCTTCGAGGACACGGCGCGCGACGTGTTCGAGCGCTATGGCTATCGGCACCTGCGCGTGCCGATCGTCGAGCCGACGCCGCTGTTCGTGCGCAGCATCGGCGAGCACACCGACGTCGTCGAAAAGGAGATGTACACGTTCGACGACAAGCTGAACGGCGACAGCCTGACGCTGCGGCCCGAGGCGACCGCGGGCATCGTGCGCGCCGCGATCGAGCACAATCTGACCTACGAGCGGCCGCTTCGCGTGTGGACCGGCGGCCCGATGTTTCGTCACGAGCGCCCGCAGAAAGGACGCTATCGACAGTTTCACCAGCTCGACGTCGAGGCGCTCGGATTTTCCGGACCCGACGTCGACGCCGAGCAGATCGTCATGCTGGCGCGGCTCTGGCGCGCGCTCGGCCTCGCCGGCATCGCGCTCGCGATCAATTCGATCGGCGATGCGTCCGAGCGGCGCGCGCATCGTGGGGCGCTGATCGACCATTTCGAGCGGCATCACGCCGACCTCGATGACGACGCGTTGCGCCGTCTGCACACGAATCCGCTCCGCATCCTCGACAGCAAGAATCCGGCGCTCGCCGCGCTGATCGCCGACGCGCCGCAGCTGCTCGACGCGCTCGGACCTGCGTCGCGCGCGCATTTCGACGCGCTTCGCGCGCTGCTCGACGAAGCGCACATCCCGTACACGATCGAGCCACGGCTCGTTCGGGGCCTCGACTATTACAACCGCACGGTGTTCGAGTGGGTGACCGACGCGCTCGGCGCGCAGGGCACCGTCGCCGGCGGCGGCCGCTACGATGGGCTGTTCGAGGCGCTCGGCGGCAAGCCGACGCCCGCCTGCGGGTTTGCCATCGGCGTCGAGCGGATGATCCTGCTGCTGCACGCCCAAGGCGCCACGCGCGTCGTCGCACCCGACGCGTACGTCGTGCACGTCGGCGAGCGCGCGGCGGTGCTCGCACGGCGCGTTGCCGAATCGCTGCGCGATCACGGCGCATCGATCGTTCTGCACGCCGGCGGCGGGAGCTTCAAGTCGCAAATGAAGAAGGCCGACGGCAGCGGCGCACGTCTCGCGCTGATCATCGGCGACGACGAGGCGAGCGCGGAAACGGTGGCCATCAAGACACTGCGCGACGGCGGTGAGCAGGTCGCGGTTCCGCTGCGCGATCTGCAGGCGCGTTTTGCCGCGCTCAATACCTCGAAGGACGAATATGGCTGTCTATGATCTCGAAGAACAGGACCAGATCGACGAGCTGAAGGCGTGGTGGGCACGCTACGGCGGCGCCGTCACCGTCGGGCTGGTGCTGGCCGTGCTGGTGATCGCCGGCGTGCAAGGCTATCGCTGGTGGGCCGCGAAACGTGCGGAGGACGCGTCGGTGCTCTACACGGCGGTGAGCGAAGCGGTGCGCGCCAAGGACGCGGCGAAGGCGCGAGACGCGGCCGCGCAGATCACCGACCGCTTCGCCGGCACCGGCTACGCACCGCGCGCCGCGCTGCTGTTCGGCAAACTGCTCTACGACACCGGCGATCGTACCGGCGCGAAGGCGCAATACACGTGGGTCGTCGAGCATGCGAAGGAAGACGAGCTGCAGGCGATCGGACGCTATCGCCTGGCGCAGGTGCAGCTCGACGAGAAAGAGACCGATGCGGCGCTCGCGACACTCGACGGCAAGCATCCGAACACCTTCGATGCGATCTACGCCGATCTGCGGGGCGACGCGCTGGCGATCGCCGGACGAACGACGGACGCGCGCACGGCGTACGAAACGGCGCTGTCGAAACTCGACCCGAAATCGCCGTACCGCAATTACGTGCAAGTGAAGCACGATGCGCTCGGTGCCCCGAAGGCTGCGCCCGGAGCGACCCAATGATGCGCACGCGCACGCTCGGCGGTGCGGTCGTCGTCGCGCTGCTCGCCACCGGCTGCGCGACGCTCTCGGAGTCCCCGCTCACGTCGTGGATGACGTCGCTGCCGGTACCGTCGTTCGCGTGGCTCACCGGCGGCACCAAGAAGCCGGGGCCGTTGCCCACCGTCAATGCAACCGTGACGCCGCGGATCAGCTGGCAACAGGCCGTCGGCAAGGCGGCGCCCGGCATCGCGCCGGCGTTGACGTCCGACGCCGTTTACGCCGCGGGGACCGACGGCACGCTGATGCGCCTCGACGCTGCGACCGGACGCGTCGTGTGGCGCGCGAGCGCGGGCAAAGCGCTGTCGGCCGGCCCTGGCGCGAGCGGATCGCTCGTCGTCGTCGGCACCGACAAGGGCGACGTGCTCGCGTTCGACACGGAAGGAAAACCGCTGTGGTCGTCGCGCATTTCAAGCGAGCTGATCGCGCCGCCGCGCATTTCCGACCAGGTCGTCGTCGTGTTCTCCGGCGACGGCCGCATCTTCGGCTTGAACGCGGCGGACGGAAAGACGCTCTGGGTCGATCAGCGCACCAATCCATCGCTCACCGTGCGCAATGCGGCCGGTGGCGTGGTGACGCGCGGCGGGCTTCTGGCCGGCACCGCCGGCGGCCGTCTGCTTGCGATCGACACGCAAAGCGGAACCGTGGGCTGGGACGCGACGGTCGCCACGCCGAAGGGTGCGACCGAACTCGAACGCATCGCCGATATCACGAGCCTGCCCTACGTCGACGAGAACGAGGTGTGCGCGGCCGCTTACCAGGGCCGCGTCGCATGCTTCGACCTCGTGCGAGGCACGCTCAAGTGGACACGCGACGTGTCGAGCCTGGCCGGCATCACCGCGGATGCGCAGCGCCTGTACGTCGTCGACGACAAGGGCGCCGTGCAGGCGTTCGATCGCAGCAACGGCGCGTCGATCTGGAAGCAGGACGTGCTTGCGAAGCGGCGCATCGGCGGTCCGCAACTGATCGGCGACGAACTCGGCGTCGTCGACGTCGAAGGTTACCTGCATCTACTCTCTCGCAGCGATGGCGCATACGTCGGCCGCATCGCGACCGACGGCAGTCACGCGACGGCGCAACCGCTCGCGTTTGGCGGCGGGCTCCTGTGGCAATCGGAAAAGGGGACGGTGTTTGCCGTGAGCGCGCGGTGACGCGGGAATCGCATGTTGCCCACCGTCGTCCTCGTCGGCCGTCCGAACGTCGGTAAATCGACGCTCTTCAATCGGCTGACGAAGACGCGGAACGCGCTCGTCGCCGACTTTCCGGGACTGACGCGCGATCGGCATTACGGCCGTGCGCGCGTGGGCGAACGCGAATACCTGGTCGTCGACACCGGCGGCTTCGAACCGGTCGCAACGTCCGGCATCCTGTTCGAGATGGCGAAGCAGGCGAAGACGGCGATCGCCGAAGCCGACGTCGTCGTGTTCATCGTCGACGGACGGAGCGGCGTTGCACCGCAGGACGTCGCGATCGCCGACCTGCTGCGACGCTCAGGCCGCCCGCTCGTGCTCGCCGTCAACAAGGCGGAAGGACTCCCGCCCGATCGCACGGTCGCCGAATTCCACGAGCTTGCGCTCGGCGAACCGTTGCCGATCTCAGCGGCGCATGGCGAAAACGTACGCGACCTGATCGAGCAGGCGCTGTCGCATGTACCGCCGCGCGCCGACCCCGACGTCGACGCGGATGCGGATGCGGCAACGCGACGGATCCGTCTCGCCGTCGTCGGACGCCCGAACGTCGGCAAATCGACGCTCGTCAACGCGCTCGTCGGTGAAGAGCGCGTCATCGCGTTCGACGAACCGGGTACGACGAGGGACGCCATCCATCTCGATTTCGAACGCGGCGAGCGCCGCTATACGGTCATCGACACCGCCGGCGTGCGCCGCCGCGGCAAGACGAACGAGGCGATCGAAAAGTTTTCCGTCATCAAGACGCTGCAGGCGATCGAGGACGCGCACGTCGTCGTGCTGCTCGTCGACGCCGCCGCCGGCGTCACCGAGCAGGACGCGCACCTCGCCGGCCATATCCTCGAAGCGGGTCGCGCGCTGGTCGTCGCGATCAACAAATGGGACGCGACGGACGCCGAAGCGCGGAGCACGATCAAGCGCGAACTCGAGCGCAAGCTCGGCTTCCTGTCGTTCGCCGAGCACCACCACGTTTCGGCGCGCGAACATCGCGGCATCGACGCGTTGCTGCGCTCGGTCGATGCCGCGTACGCGGCCGCGATGTCGAAGCTGCCGACGCCGCGCCTGACGCGAACGCTGCAGCTCGCCGTCGCGCGCCAGCAGCCGCCGCGCACCGGCCTCGTGCGCCCGAAGATGCGCTATGCGCACCAGGGCGGCATGAACCCGCCGCTCGTCATCGTGCACGGGTCTGCGCTGACACGCGTTCCCGACGCGTACCGGCGTTACCTGGAACATTTCTTCGCCGACGCGTTCAAATTGCGGGGTACGCCCCTTAGGATAGAATTCAAGACAGGCGCCAACCCGTACGCGGATTCCACCGCACGCCGCTGAACACCGCCGTTCCCGCGCGCTCGCGCGCATCCGACCGGCCGGCCGAAAGGTGCGGAAACGACAAGCGCGGAGCTCGATCGATGAGCAATAAAGGGCAAATGCTACAAGACCCGTTTCTGAACACGCTGCGCAAGGAGCACGTGCAGGTGTCGATCTATCTCGTCAACGGGATCAAGCTGCAGGGACAGATCGAATCGTTCGATCAGTACGTCGTGCTGCTGAAGAACACCGTGACGCAGATGGTCTACAAGCACGCGATCTCGACGGTCGTGCCGTCGCGGCCGGTCGCGATGCCGCATCAGAATCACCACGAAAGCGAAAGCTGACGCCGATCCGCCGCGCGTCGACGCCGTACGCATGCGTTCGCGGCGGCTCGACCGGCCGGCCAACGCCGGCAGGCGCACCGCGCTGACGGATGTTCGATAGACCCGACACCGGCGACAAGGCGCTGGTCGTCGCGCTCGATTTCGGACGTGCGGACCCGTCGGAACGCCTGGCGGAGATTTCCGCGCTCGCCACGTCCGCGGGCGCGACCGTCGTCGGCAATCTCGGCGGGCGGCGTGCGCGCCCCGATCCTGCGTATTTCGCCGGTCGCGGCAAGGTCGACGAAATCGCCGGGCTGCGTCGCGAATCGCACGCCGACCTCGTCATCTTCGACCACACGCTCTCGGGTGTGCAGCAGCGCAATCTCGAGCAGGCGCTCGAATGCCGCGTCGTCGATCGCGTCAGCCTGATCCTCGACATCTTCGCGTTGCGCGCGCGCAGTGCCGAGGGCAAGCTGCAGGTCGAACTCGCGCAGCTCAATCACATGGCGACGCGCCTCGTGGGCGGCTGGACGCACCTCGAGCGGCAAAAGGGCGGCATCGGCCTGCGCGGGCCGGGTGAGACGCAGCTCGAGACGGACCGCCGGCTGATCACCCAGCGCGTCAAGCTCCTGCGCGAGCGGCTGCGCCGCGTCGCACGCAGCCGCGCAACGCAAAATCGCGCGCGCCGCCGCGCCGCCGTACGCACGGTGGCGCTCGTCGGCTACACCAACGCCGGCAAGTCGACGCTGTTCAACCGGCTGACCGCGGCCAAGGTCTACGTCGCGAACCAGCTCTTCGCGACGCTCGACACGACGCTGCGCCGCGTGCACGTCGAAGGCGCCGAGAACATCGTGCTGTCCGATACCGTCGGTTTCATTCGCGAGCTCCCGCACGATCTCGTCGCGGCGTTCCGCGCGACGCTCGCCGAGGCGGCCGACGCCGATCTGCTGCTGCACGTCATCGACGCGAGCGCCGAAAATCGCGACGAGCAGATCGAGGCGGTCGACGCGCTGCTGATCGAGATCGGCGCAGCCGCGGTGCCGCAGATCCGCGTGCTGAACAAGTGCGACATCGCGGGGATTTCGCCGGGCGTCGAGCGCG
>DASSEA010000151.1:0-3120 GCA_035696805.1 Casimicrobiaceae bacterium | reverse complement strand
GCGGTGCGCGCGATGTTCGAGGAGCAGGTCGGCTGGGCGGTCGACGCCGGCGTCGATTTCGTCATCGGCGAGACGTTCAGCTACGCGCAGGAGGCGCTGATCGCACTCGACGTGATCAAGCGCGCGCAACAGCCCGCCGTCATCACGCTGGCGATGCACCAAGCCGACGTGACGCGCGAAAACTGGAACGTCGCCGACGCGTGCAGGCGCCTCGCGGATGCCGGCGCCGACGTCGTCGGCCTGAACTGCATCCGCGGTCCCGCGACGATGATGCCGCTGTTGCGCGAGATCCGGGCGAAGGTTTCGACGCACGTCGCTGCATTGCCCGTTCCCTATCGTACGAGCGAGCGCGAACCGTCGTTCCAGTCGTTGCGCGATTCGCACTGGCACGGCACGCCCGGCGGACGGCCGTTTCCGGTCGCGCTCGACCCGTTCACGTGCAACCGCTTCGAAATCGCGCAATTCGGTCGCGAGGCCATCGCGATGGACATTCGTTACCTCGGCGTGTGCTGCGGCGCCGGCCCGCATCACATCCGTGCGCTGGCCGAGGCGGTCGGCAAGCATCCGCCGGCCAGCCGGTATTCACCCGACATGTCGAAGCACGCATTCCTCGGCTCGCACGAGCGCATCCCGCAAATCCAGAAGGACTACGCCGACAAGCTGTGACGTTCGTCGCTCGGCCGGCGCCCGTACAGCGTTCGGTAGCAGCGGCTGAAGTGCGACGCCGACGCGAAGCCGCACGCGACGGCGATGTCGAGGATCGGGCGCGTCGTCTGCAACAGCATCGTGCGCGCCCGATCGAGGCGCAGCTTGAGGTAGTGGCGGCTCGGGCTTGCGCCGACGTATTTCGCGAACAGCCGCTCGAGCTGGCGCGGCGACAGCCTCACGTGCGCCGCGATCTCGTGCACGGGACGCGGTTCCTCGTTCGCCGTTTCCATCACGCCGATCGCGGCGATCAGCTTTTCGTTCGCGACGCCGAGGCGCGTCTGCACGGCCATTCGTTGCGGATCCTGCATGCTGCGGATGCGCGGATGTATGAATTGCTCCGAGACGTCGTTCGCGAGCGCGCGACCGTCGCGCTCGGTGATCAGATGCAGCATCATGTCGAGCGCGGCCGTGCCGCCGGAGCACGTGCGGCGGCTCCCATCGACGACGAAAATGTCGGACGTCGTGCGAATGCGCGGAAACTGTTCGGCAAACGCGGCGAGGCTCTCCCAGTGCAGCGCGCAGCGCCGGCCGTCGAGAAGCCCGGCGCGCGCCAGCACGTACGCGCCGAGGCTGATGCCGCCGACGGCGACGTTGCGCCGTGCAAGTGCGCGCAACCACTTGCCTGCGGCCGCGTCGCCGATCGCCGCGTCGCGCGTCCCCGCGCACACCAGCACCAGGTCCAGCCCGGCGCCATCGTCCGGCGCGGCATGCACGGCAATGTCGACGCCGTTGCTCGCGCGCACCGGCGCGCCGTCGCGGGAGTAGAGCCGCCAGTCGAACAGCTTCTCGCCGCGCAGGCGATTGGCCGCGCGCAGCGGCTCGATCGCCGATGCAAACGCCATCATTGGAAACTGCGGCACCAGGTAGAAGCCGACGACGTACGGTTCACGAGCCGCGCGGACGGCGGCGCCTGTACGGTGAACGGGGCGCCGGCCGCGCTGGGCGCTCACGGCGACCGTATCGGGATGCGCCGGTCCACGTCGTAATAGTCGCCGGCGCTGTCGACGTGAATCTGCAGCGTCGTCGCGAGACCGGTCGGCGCATCGAGCGATCCCGCGGCGATTGAAATCGCGTCGCTGCCGGTCCGCTCCCAGAACAGCGTGGCGCCGCATTCGGCGCAAAAGCCGCGACGCGCGGCGTTCGACGAAGCGAACCACGCGAGCCCGCGTGACTCCACGAGGCGCAGCGCCTGGTTGGGCGCCGCCGTATACGCACCGATGTGGCCATGCGTCCTGCGGCACATGCTGCAGTGACACAGCACGACGGAGCGCAACGGACCCGTCACTTCGTAGCGAACGCCCCCGCAGAGGCAACCGCCGGCATGCGTCACTTCGTCAACCCCGGCAGCCAGAGCGACAGCGCCGGAATGTAGGTGACGAGCAGCAGCGCGAGGCACATCGCGCCATAGAACGGCCACAGTTCCTTCGACACCTGCTCCATCGTCACCTTGCCGATCGCGCAGCCGACGAACAGCGTCGGACCCACGGGCGGCGTGATGAGGCCGATCCCCAGGTTGAGGATCATGATCATCCCGAAGTGAACCGGGTCGATGCCCAGCTTGAGGATCACCGGCATGAAGATCGGCGTGCAGATCAGCAGCATCGGCGCCACGTCCATGAAGGTGCCCAGCAGCAGCAGCAGAAGGTTCACGAGCAGCAGGAAGACGTACTTGTTCTCCGAGATGCCGAGGAACACCTGCGTCACCTTGGCCGGCACCTGCATGATGGCCATCATGTAGCCGAATGCGACCGAGAACCCGATGAGCATCATCACCATCGCCACCGTCTTCACGACGCGATGGACGAGGTGCGGGAGTTCGCGCCAGCGGTAATCGCGATAGATGAACATCGTCACCAGGAACGCGTAGACACAGGCCACGGCGGCCGACTCGGTCGGCGTGAACACGCCCGACAGGATGCCGCCCATGATGATGACGACGGTGACGAGGCCCCACATCGCGTCGGCAACGAGCTTCGGCACCTGGCGCAGCGCGATCGGCTCGCCCAGCGGGAGGTCCTTCCTGCGGGCAGTCCACAGCACCAGCCCGATCAGGCAGACGGCGAACAGCAGGCCGGGAAAGATGCCGGCCAGGAACAGGTGCGCAACCGAGACCGTGCCGCCCGCGGCGAGCGAGTAGATCACCGCGTTGTGGGAAGGCGGGATCAGCAACGCCTGCACCGAGCCGCAGATGGTCACGTTGGTCGCGAAGACCCGCGGATAGCCCGCCTTGACCATCTGCGGGATCATCACCGAACCGATCGACGCGGTGTCGGCCACGGACGAGCCCGAAATGCACCCGAACAGGCTGCTGGCCAGGATGTTGACCAGCGCGAGGCCGCCGCGGATCGCGCCGACGAAGACCCGCGCGAGGTTGATCAGGCGCGCGGCCATGCCGCCCTCGGCCATGATCGC
>DASSEA010000150.1:0-9032 GCA_035696805.1 Casimicrobiaceae bacterium | reverse complement strand
GACGACGACGCTGAAAGGGATCTGCGGATTGCTGCCCGTAAAGTCGGGAACGATTCGCTATGCCGGTGACGACATCACCGGCGTGCCTTCCTATCGCCTCGTCCGCCGCGGCCTCGCCATGGTGCCCGAGGGACGCGGCATGTTCGGTGCACTCACGATCGAGGAAAACCTCGCGATGGGCGCGTATGCGCGCACCGACCGCGCGGCGGTCCGCGCCGACGCCGAGCGGGTATTCGCGCTGTTCCCGCGGCTCAAGGAACGCCGCCGCCAGACCGCCGGCACGCTCTCCGGCGGCGAGCAGCAGATGCTCGCGATGGCGCGTGCGCTGATGTCGCGGCCGCGGCTGCTGCTCCTAGACGAGCCGTCGATGGGCCTCGCGCCGCTGATGGTGCAGAAGGTGTTCGAAACCATCATCGCCGTCGCGAAGGAAGGCGTGACGATGCTGCTGATCGAGCAGAATGCGAGGCTCGCGCTCGAAGTGAGCGACCGCGGCTACGTGATGGAATCGGGGGAGATTACACTCGAGGGACCGGCGCCCGCGCTCCTGCACGATCCGAAAGTGCGGGCAGCGTATCTCGGCGAAGCGGCCTGATCCTCGCAGCCAAACGAACCCGCAGGTTCTCGCATTACGGACGACGTTCGCCCTCCACCGGAGCCGGCTCCCAACACCGACGCAGAAATGCTCGCGGCGCGCGTGATACGCAGCGTGCCCGCAGCGCACGCGAGCGCCTGGTACGCGGAGGCGATGCGACTGTGGAAGCGCGGTCCGGTGGTGTTCACGCTGCTCGCACTCATCGTTCTCGCCGTCAACCTGTTGCTGAACCTGCTGCCGGTCGCAGGCGTAGCGCTGGCGCAGGTGGTGCTGCCGCTGCTCGAATGCGGTCTCTTGTACGCGTGTCTCGCGGCCGACCGTGGCGACCGGCCCCGGCTTTCGCACCTGTTCGCGTTCGTTGGGGCGCCGTGGCGCGCACAGGCGGCCGTCGTCGCGGCGGGACTGATGATTTTCGGAGTGCAGGCGCTGGTGGCACAGGGATTCGGCGGCATCAACCTGCTCACGCCTGCGAATGCAGCCGATCCGATCTCCGGCGGCGCGCTGGTCGTGACCTACGCGGCAGGCATTGCCGTGTCGCTGCCGCTCACCTACGTGCCCTTCGCTGCGCTGTTCGACGGCGCCGGATTCCGCCGCGCCTTCGCGCAGAGCGCCGAGGCGTTCACGCGCAATCTGCGACCGCTCGTCGTGTACGGCGCGCTGTCGCTGGCGCTGCTCCTGCTCGGACTCGCGACGAGCGGGCTCGGGCTCCTGCTCGCGCTGCCGTGGTCCGCGGCCGCGTCGTATGCGTCGTGGAAGGACGTGTTCGACGTCTCGTGAGAGCATTGTGTCGGCATCGTCCTACACGAATCTGGTCGTTCGTCCGCTAGGGCAACAAGTTGCGCTGTCGATACAATGGGCCCGCCCTACTGGGATGTACAAATCGGACTCACGGCCATGCCCCTCGATCACACACTCGCCGTTTCTCCAGGCGAATCCAGCCCGCCCCGAACCGAACGTCGCCGCGGCGACGACACGCGCGGGCGACTTCTCGATGCCGTCGAAGGCCTGATCGCCGATCACGGTTTCAGGCCGCTTACCCATCGCACGATCGCGTCGCGCGCCGAAGCGCACGTCGCGCTGCTCAATTACCACTTTGGCAGCAAGGAACAGTTGATCGAAGAAGCGCTCGCACGGCGCGCAGGGCAGTTGCTTGCCTTGCAGCATGACGCGCTGGCGTCGCTCCGCGCGCGCGGGGATTGGAACGTCGAGGACGTGCTGTGGGCGTATGGCCGGCCATTCGCATCGCTGGATCAAGCGGGGTCGTCGACGTGGCGCAATTACTTGTGTCTCGTCGCGCGTCTCGCGGGGCATGACCCGTCGGACACGATCCTCATGCGGCATTTCGGCAGCGTGCACCGCGAGTGCCTCGCCGCATTGCGCCATGCGCTTCCGAATGTCGACGACGCGTCGCTCGCCGCGGGTTTTCGCCATTGCCGCCTCCTGCTCGAGCACGACGCCCTTGCGCGGTGCAAGGCCGGCGGGAATGCGCCCGCCGTCGTACACAGATTCGACGAACTGATTGCATTTCTCGCGGGAGGCTTGCGCGCGTTGAACGGCATGTCGCACACGGACGCCACGGCGCATTAGGACCACCCGTTCTTGCCAGAAGACGGCCGCCTCCGAGCGGCCGTTTTTTTCAGGTCGACGGCCTGAGCTCGAAGCGCTCCGAGGCACGCCCCTCGTCGCAGCGCGTCACTTCGATCCGCTCGACCTGCGCAGCCGGCGGACCGCGCAGACAAGCGTCGATCAGACGATCGCACGCATCGCGCGGACCCTGGATGAGCGCCTCGACCGAGCCGTCGCGGCGATTGCGCACCCAGCCCCCGACGTGCGCCTGCTGCGCGCAGCGCGTTGCCCAGTCGCGGTAGCCGACACCCTGCACGCCGCCACGAATTCGCACGAGTACGCTGCGTCGCGCGGCCGAAGTCCAGCGTGCGTGCATCGCGAGCGCGGCGACCGTCTTCGCATCCGTCAGCCGATCGTCGTCCTGCGCAGCGATCAGCTGTTCGCGACTGAACTCGACGATGTCGAGGAATTCGCCGTGATCGAGCGTTGCGCCAACGTGCGTCAGGTGGCGCGCCGCGTAAATCTCGATCGCTTCGGTCGAATACGAAATCCCCGGGTGTACTACGCCGAGGCGTGTCCACAGGCTCGCCGCGTAGCCGGCTTCCTCGGCCAGTTCACGCACGGCCGTGTCGAGCGGACCTTCGCCGGGGTCGATCTTGCCGGCGGGAAATTCGAGGAACGTGCGATTGTGCGGGTAACGGAACTGGCGCTCGACGACGAAGCGGCCATCGCCGTGTTGCGGAACGACGAGCACGGCACCGGGATGCACGATGTATTCGCGCACCGCTTCATGGCCGTCGGGAAGCCGCGCGCGGTCGCGTCGCACGTCGAGGAGCACGCCCTGGAAAACACACTCGCCGTGCAGCCGTTCCTCGAGCAGCGCGCGGTCGGCGGCATCGCCCGCAAAGGGAGGACGCGGATCGTCGTCGTTCATCCGAGCCAATCGCGCGCCGGCAGGAAATCGGTCTCGAGCGCAGCTTCGGGACTTCCCGGCTGGGGTGTCCATGCGTAGCGCCATCTTGCGAGCGGCGGCATCGACAGCAGGATCGCTTCGGTGCGGCCGTTCGACTGCAGGCCGAACAGCGTCCCGCGATCCCAGACGAGGTTGAACTCAACGTAACGCCCGCGCCGATACGCCTGGAAATCGCGCTCGCGCTCGCCGTAGGGCACGTCACGCCGTCGCTCGAGGATCGGCAGATACGCGTGCAGAAAATGCTCGCCGACGCGCTGCGTGACGCCGAACGCGCGCGCGAAGCCGCCTTCGTCGAAGTCGTCGTAGAAGATGCCGCCGACGCCGCGCGCCTCCCGGCGATGCTTCAGGAAGAAATAGCGGTCGCAATTCTCCTTGAACCGCGGATACAAGTCGGCGCCGAACGGTGCGAGAGCATCGCGGCACGTCGCATGGAAATGCCGCGCGTCCTCGACGAAACCGTATGCGGGCGTCAGGTCCATGCCGCCGCCGAACCACCAGGTCGGCGCGCCGGCGCCGCCCTGCGCGTCCGACTTCGCGGCCGCCTCGAAGTAACGGACATTCAGATGAACGGTCGGCGCATACGGGTTGCGGGGGTGCAGAACCAGCGAAACGCCAAGCGCTTCCCACGCGCGACCGGCGAGCTGCGCTCGATGCGCCGTTGCGGACGCCGGCAGCGCGTTCCCCATCACGTGGGAAAAGAGAACGCCTGCACGCTCCAGCACGTCGCCGTTTTCGAGCGCCATGGAGACGCCCCCACCACCACCGCCTTCGCGCTGCCAGTCGTCGCGCTGAAACCGCGCGCCGTCGACGCGCTCGAGCGCCGCGACGATGTCCGTCTGCAAGCCGAGCATCCACGCCCGGATTGCGGCCGCCGATGGCAAATCAAGAGCGTCGGTCACGTTCGCCGCGCGAGCGCGCGATGACCGATATCGGCCCGGTATTGCATGCCGTCGAACCGGATCATCGACACCGCGGCGTACGCCGCGCGTTGCGCCTGGCGCAGCGAATCACCGAGCGCCGTTACGCCGAGCACGCGTCCGCCGTTCACGATCAGCTGCCCCGCGTCGCTGATCGCCGTTCCGGCATGGAACACGGTAACGTCCCCGTGCGCATCCCGTGTCACGCGCTCGAGACCATCGATGACGTCGCCGCGACGGGGTGCGTCCGGATATCCGGCCGCGGCCAGCACGACGGTGACCGCCGCGCGCCGATCCCAGTCGGCTTCGACGCGATCGAGCGTGCCGTCGAGCGCGTGCTCCACGAGCAGCACGAGATCGGTACGAAGCCGCGCCATGATCGGTTGCGCTTCCGGATCACCGAGCCTGCAGTTGAATTCGAGCACGCGCGGCGCGCCGTGCGCATCGATCATTACGCCGGCGTAGAGAAATCCCTGGTAGGGCAACCCTTCGGCCGCCATGCCGGCGATCGCCGGCGAGATCACTTCACGCATGATGCGCGCATGCACGGTCGGCGTCACGATGGGCGCCGGCGAGTACGCACCCATGCCGCCGGTATTCGGTCCCTGGTCGCCGTCGCGAAGGCGCTTGTGATCCTGGCTCGACGCGAGCGCGAGTGCGTGAACGCCATCCGCCATCACGATGAAGCTGGCTTCCTCGCCGTCGAGGAATTCCTCGATGACCACGCGCGCGCCCGCACCGCCCATCGCATGTCCGGTGAGCAACGCGTCGATCGCCGCATGCGCGTCGGCGACACTCGACGCGACGACGACGCCTTTCCCCGCCGCGAGGCCGTCCGCCTTCACGACGATCGGCGCGCCGTGCGCATCGACGTACGCATGCGCGGCGGCGGGATCGTCGAACGTTTCGTACGCAGCCGTCGGTATCGCGTGGCGCGTCATGAACGCCTTGGCGAAATCCTTGGAGCTTTCGAGCTGCGCTGCCGCGCGACTCGGGCCGAAGATCCGCAGGCCCGCATCGCGAAAGCTGTCGACGATGCCGGCGGCAAGCGGCGCCTCGGGACCGACGATCGTCAGGCCGATCGCTTCGCGCTTCGCGAATGCGACGAGCGTGGGGATCGCGTCGGCCGGCACGTTCGTCAGGTGGGCGTCGGCTGCCGTGCCGGCGTTGCCGGGCGCGACGAACACCTTGGCGACACGTGGCGATTGCGCGACTTTCCACGCGAGCGCGTGCTCGCGGCCGCCACCGCCCACGATGAGCACGTTCATCGTCCGCGACCGCCGGTTACGTCCGCTGCGCCTGGGCCTCTGCGCAAGCGGCAGCGCGTGGCCGGCGTCCTGCGCAAACGGCACCTAGTGTCGGAAATGGCGCACCCCGGTGAACACCATGGCGAGTCCGCGTTCGTCGGCCGCCGCGATCACTTCGTCGTCGCGCACGCTGCCTCCCGGCTGGATCACCGCGACCGCGCCGTGCTCCGCGACGACGTCGAGGCCATCGCGAAACGGGAAGAACGCATCCGACGCCACGACCGACGCCGCGAGCGACAAGCCGGCGGCCTGCGCCTTGATCGCCGCGATGCGCGTCGAATCGACGCGGCTCATCTGACCGGCACCGACGCCGAGCGTCCTCTGGCCGCGCGCGTAGACGATCGCGTTCGACTTGACGAACCACGCGACGCGCCACGCAAACAGGAGGTCGTCGACCTGCGAGGGCGTCGGCTGCACGCGCGTGACGACGGTGAGCTCGCTCGCGCCCACCTGCCGCACGTCGGCCGTCTGCACGAGAAGGCCGCCACCGACGCGCTTTACGTCGAGCTCGCCGGCGTCCGGCCGCGGCAGCGGAAGTTCGAGCACGCGCACGTTCTGCTTGCGCGCGATGACGGCGAGCGCGTCCGCCGTGTAGCCGGGCGCGATCAGCACTTCGACGAACTGCGCGGAGACCGCCTCCAGCGTTTCGGCGTCCACGTCGCGGTTGAACGCGATGATGCCGCCGAACGCGGACACCGGATCGGTCGCGAACGCCTGGCGATACGCATCGAGGGTTCGCGGTGCGCTGGCAGCGCCGCACGGGTTCGCGTGCTTGACGATCACGCAGGCCGGTACGTCGAATGCGGTCACGCATCGCCACGCGGCGTCTGCATCGGCGACGTTGTTGAACGACAGCGCCTTGCCCTGCAATTGTCGATACGATGCGATGGCGCCCGCTGGCGCCTCGCGCTCGCGGTACAGCGCGGCGCGCTGGTGCGGGTTTTCGCCATAGCGCATGTCCTGCACCTTGTCGCCGGACATGAAAAACGACTCGGAAAACGCCGCGGATTGCCCCTCGATCTCGCGCGCGCCGACCCAGTTCGCGATCGCTCCGTCGTACGCCGCCGTATGAGCGAAGGCGCGCTGCATCAGCCGGAATCGCAGCGCTGCAGGCAATGAATTTCCATTCGCACGCAAGGCGTCGAGCACGATGGCGTAATCGTTCGGATGCACGACGACGCCGACGTGCTGCCAGTTCTTGGCCGCGCTGCGCAGCATCGCCGGGCCGCCGATGTCGATATTCTCGATCCCGTCGTCGAGCGTGCAGTCGGGTTTCGCGACGGTCGCCCGAAACGGATAGAGATTGACGACGACGAGGTCGATCGGAGCGATCGCATGCTCGGCAAGCGCATCGCGATGAGACGGGACATCGCGCCGGGCGAGGATGCCGCCGTGCACCTTCGGGTGCAGCGTCTTCACGCGCCCGTCCAGCATCTCGGGAAACCCGGTGTAGCGCCCGACGTCGGTGACCGCGATGCCCGCATCGGCGAGGAGCCGCGCGGTGCCGCCGGTCGACAGCAGCGCGATGCCGCACGCGGCGAGCCCGCGCGCCAGCTCGACGATGCCGGACTTGTCGGAGACCGACAGCAGCGCCTGCGCGACCTTCACGGGTCAGATCAGCTTGTGCTTGGCGAGCTTGGCGCGCAGCGTGTTGCGGTTCAGCCCGAGCATCTCCGCGGCGTGCGTCTGATTGCCGTTCGATCGATCGAGAATCGACGTGAGCAGCGCGCGTTCCACATGCGCAATGACCATGTCGTAGATGCCGTGCGGCGGTTCGCCTTCGAGCCTGCGAAAGTACTCATCGAGGGACTTTACGACGCTGTGGCCGATCTCGTTGCCGCTGTTCAGCCGGACGTTGCGTTTCATGCCGCGAGCGCCTCGGGCCCTGTTTCGTAACTCAAGCGCTCCCCTTCCGCGGCGAGGCGCGCGAGCCAATGCAGCACGACCGCGCGTTGCGCGGACGGCGTTTCAGCGACGTTGATGCGGTGCCTGAACTCGAGCGCACCCGCGAGGCCCGACGCATACCAATGCAGATGTTTGCGCGCCGTGCGCACGCCGACGTCCTCGCCGTGGAAGCGGTAATGATCGTCGAGATGCTCGAGGATCACCGCTCGCGCCTCGGCGACCGACGGGGGCGGCCGCGTCTTGCCGGTGGCGATGTAGTGCTCGATTTCGCGGAATATCCACGGCCTGCCTTGCGCCGCGCGGCCGATCATCAGGCCGTCGGCTCCCGTATGCGCGAGGACCGCACGGGCGCGCGTCGGCGTTTCGACATCGCCGTTGGCGAAAACAGGAATCGTGACCGCGCGCTTCACTGCGCGAATGGTCTCGTACTCGACGGGACCGGTGAAGGCGCACGCACGGGTGCGCCCGTGCACTGCGAGTGCGGCCACACCCGCATCCGCGGCCATGCGTGCGATCGCGACAGCGTTGCGCGTCGACGGGGACGAACCGGTGCGAATCTTGAGCGTGACCGGAACGTCGACGGCGCGGACCACGGCGTGAAGGATCCAGCCGACCAACGCTTCGTTGGACAGCAATGCGGACCCGGCCGCGGCATTGCAGACCTTCTTAGCCGGGCACCCCATGTTGATGTCGACGATCTGCGCGCCGCGATCGACGTTGTACCGCGCGGCGTCCGCCATCCACGACGGATCCGCGCCGGCGATCTGCACGGCGATCGGCGGCGGCTCACCGGTGTGGTCGATGCGTCGACGCGACTTGCGGCTGTCGCGCAGCCGCGGATCGGCAGCGACCATTTCGGACACGGCATAACCCGCACCCATCCGCTTGCAAAGCATGCGAAACGGACGGTCGGTGACGCCCGCCATCGGTGCGACCGCTAGATTGTTCGGCAGGACGTGGCCACCGATGCGCACGACTCGGCGTTGAATTCTTGTTTCGGAGGGGGTCGGATTATACCTGTTTGCAACACTGCGTCGAGTGCAGGGCGACGGACGTTGTGTCGTTGTGTCGTTGCACCGGCGATGCGGCGGAGATTGTCGCGAGGCGTTTCTTGCGCACCTGTCAATGACTGAACAAACGACATCGCCGATCCGCGATCACGGATCAGCGTTGTGACGGGTTGCGTTCGTCATCGACGACGCCGCGTTGCTCGTCCTGCACCGGAGAGCCGCGCGTGTTCGTATCGGCGGCATCGAACGGGCTGCGCGTGTTCGTATCGGCCGCATCGAACGGCTGCTGCGTCCCTTCGCGGACGGGTTCGCGCGTGACGCGGCCTTCGCGCGCCGTGGGGTAATCGTTGACTGCGCCGTTCGACGACCGGTCGGCCGCGCGGGGTTCGGGATTCGCGTTTACTGCATCGACGAGCGGGCTCGGCGTGTCGAACGTCGATGGACTTGCATCGCGTCGCGCACCCGCGGCACCCGTGTCGTTTGCGATCGCGGGACCGCCGATTCCGATTGCCGATGCGATCGCGGCCGCCTGCATCCAGTGTCGTACGCTCATGCGGAGTCTCCTTTTTCACGACAGTGCAATCGCCATTCTCGCGGGCGCGTGCCCTCGCGCATGCCGGCCCGCTGCGGATTGGCGTGTAGGAAGACGTCGCGCCGACCCGCCTACACGCGTCGACCTGCGACACCACCGGCCACGCGGCCAGGGAGCCGCATGCGTGCTGCGCGGCTCTAACGCATCCCGAACAGCATCGCGTGCGTGAA
>DASSEA010000149.1:0-3101 GCA_035696805.1 Casimicrobiaceae bacterium | reverse complement strand
ATCGTCGCGATACTGCAGGACGCCTCGCGCGCCGTAACGCTTGGAAAGCTTCTCGCCGGCCGGTGTCAGCACCGTGGGGAGATGCGCGTACACCGGCGGCGTCGCGCCGAGCGCGCGCATGATGTTGATCTGCCGCGGCGTGTTGTTGACGTGATCGTCGCCGCGAATCACGTGCGTGATCCGCATGTCGATGTCGTCGACGACGACACAGAAGTTGTACGTCGGCGACAGGTCGGCACGCGCGATGACGAGATCGTCCAGTTCGCCGTTGCTGATTTCGATCGGCCCCTTGACGGCGTCGTGCCACGCGACGACGCCGTCGTCGGGATTGCGAAACCGATACACGGGCGCCACGCCTTCGGGCGGTTGCCGAAGCGCGGCGTTTTCCGGACGCCAGCGGCCGTCGTAGCGCGGCTTTTCTCCGCGCGCCATCTGCTCGGTGCGAAGCGCCTCGAGTTCGATCGGCGACGTGTAGCAGCGATACGCTAGGCCCCGCGCCAGCATGTCGTCCAGTACCGCGCGATAACGGTCCATCCGTTGCATCTGGTAGTACGGGCCTTCGTCGTAATCGAGCCCGAGCCACGCCATCGCGTCGATGATCGCCTGCTCCGCTTCGCGCGACGAGCGTTCCTGGTCGGTGTCCTCGATGCGCAGGATGAAACTGCCGCGGTGATGCCGCGCGAACGCCCACGGGAACAGCGCCGAGCGGATGTTGCCGAGATGCAGAAATCCCGTGGGGCTCGGAGCGAACCGGGTGCGGATGGCCATCCTCGATCCTCGACGTCGATCGTCGGTCCCTAGCCTCGGTCCTCGAGGCCCGCGCGCCAGCGCAAATCGAGCGTCGTCGGGAGCGCCGGGTTCGGCGGTTCGTCGTGCACGTTCACCGGTCCGGAAGGATGCCCGTGCGACCAGAAGCGGGCAAGGCGCCGCGCTTCCGCCTCGTTTGCATTCACGGGAAACGTATCGTAGTTGCGCCCGCCCGGATGGCTGACATGGTAGGTGAACCCGCCGAGCGCGCGCTGCGACCACCGATCGACGAGCGCGAAGCGCAGCGGGGCCTGCACGCGAATGGTCGGATGCAGCGCGGAGGCCGGGCTCCACGCGCGAAAGCGCACGCCGGCGACGAATTCTCCCGGGATGCCGGTGGGCGTGAGCGGCAGCGCGCGGTGATTGCACACGACCGCGTGCCGGTTGCCGATCATGCCGGTGACCTTCATCTGCACGCGCTCGACCGACGAGTCGACGAAGCGCGCGGCACCTGCAGTCCCGATCTCTTCCCCGAGGACGTGCCACGGCTCGATCGCCTGGCGCAACTCCAGCGTGATCCCGTCATACGTGACGCTTCCGAAGCGCGGGAAGCGGAATTCGATGAACGGGTCGAACCACTCGGTGGCGAATGCGTAATCGTCGCGCTGCAGGTCCGCGACGACGTCGCGCAGATCGGCCGTGACGAAATGCGGCAGCAGCCAGCGGTCGTGGAGCGCCGTTCCCCACGCGATCAGTTCCCCGCGATACGGCGTGCGCCAGAAGCGCGCGACGAGCGCGCGCAACAGAAGCATCTGCACCGCGGCCATCCGGTAATGCGGTGGCATCTCGAACGCTCGAAATTCCAGCAGCCCGAGGCGCCCCGTCGGCGAGTCGGGGGAATACAGCTTGTCGATCGAGAATTCCGCGCGGTGCGTATTGCCGGTGAGATCGGTAAGGAGATGGCGCAACAGGCGGTCGACGAGCCAGGGCTTCGTCGATTCCTTTCCCGCCGGTGCCAGACGATCGAGTTGCTGGAACGCGATCGCCAGTTCATAGAGCCGGTCGTCACGCGCCTCGTCGACGCGCGGGGCCTGGCTGGTGGGCCCGACGAACAAACCCGAGAACAGGTAAGACAGCGCAGGATGGTTCTGCCACTACTTGATCAGGCTTTGCAGCAGATCGGGCCTGCGGAGCAACGGACTGTCGGCCGGGGTCGCCCCGCCGAGCGTCACGTGATTGCCGCCACCCGTTCCTGCGTGGCGGCCGTCGAGCATGAATTTTTCGGTGGCAAGTCGGCACAGGCGCGCCTCTTCGTAGAGCGTCTCGGTCGTGTCGATCAACGCCCGCCACGTTGCGGCCGGATGGACGTTCACTTCGATGACACCGGGATCAGGGGTCACGAGCAGCGCATGGATGCGCGGGTCGCGCGGCGGCGCATAGCCTTCGACGACTACGGGCGTCGCACACGCACGCGCTGTGTCCTCGATCGCGGCGATGAGTTCCGCGTAGCGATCGATGTGCTTCACCGGCGGCACGAACACGCGCACGTGCCCTTCGCGCACTTCGACGACCAACGCCGTCTTGATGACCTCGCGCGGCTTGTCCCCGCGCGCGCGGCCGCGTCGCGTCTTCATGTCGTCGCGCTTGCGCAATCCATCGGACGTCGCGAATGGATCGAGTTCCGGTTCGTGTTCCGCCTCGTCGGGGAGCACGTCGGGCAGCGATGAGAGCGGCAACCGAAAGCCGAGCGGCGAATCCCCGGCGATCGCGTAGAGGCGGTCGCGCCGCAACGGCCAACGGCTCGTTTCCCATCCGATGTCGGTCGCAGCGGTCACGTCGACCGCCTTCAGGGGCAGGACGAACCCGGCGGGCTTTGCGATGCCGGCGCGAAGCAAGCGCGCGACCCGTGCGCGCTCGCCGGGCAGCGCGAGATCGAATTCGAATGGATCGACGTTCCCCGGCAAGGCGCTTTCGTCGAGCAGGACACGCGACACGTCTTCGTAGGCGGTCAGCACGTAGTCGCCCGGAAGTCCCAGCCGCTGCGCGAGCGCGCGAATCAGCGCATGCGCGGCTTCGATCGACGCGCGGCCGGGCGTACTTGTATCGGCGAACAGTGCGTCGTCACGCCACAGCGGTTCGCCGTCCGCGCGCCAGAAGACGCCGAGCGCCCACCGTGGCAACGGCTCGCCCGGATACCATTTTCCCTGGCCGAAATGCAGCAGGCCACCGCGCGCAAAGCGTGCGTGCAGCCGATGCAGCAACGTTTCAGCAACACGCCGCTTGGCCGGCGACATCGCCGTGTGATTCCATTCCGGTTCATCGGGCGCGTCGACTGCAACGAACGTCGGTTCACC
>DASSEA010000148.1:0-2445 GCA_035696805.1 Casimicrobiaceae bacterium | reverse complement strand
TAATGAACCTATATTACGGAGATAATCAAGGTTCATTCTGCAAAAGCATTAAAGATAAGCTTGACAAAATAGGTTCAATAACCGTATTGTCCAGGACACCGAGGTGCCGAAACCGCCGGAGCCGCCGAAGTCCACCTTCGGTCTGTCGGTTCTGAAGGCCCCTCGTATGATTCGCGTCTGGTTCGCCGGACCAATACCCAGCAGTCTTCTTGTCACCCAGGAGATAAAGCATGCGCAAATTCAAGACCGCTCTCGCTTCAGCACTCACCGCGGCCGTCCTCGTCATCGGCACGTCCACGGCGAACGCGGAGGGTATGTCGAACGGCACGACCAGGGGAGTCGCCCCCAAGGCGAAAGCCGACATCGTCGACACGGCGGTCGGTGCCGGACAGTTCAACACCCTCGCGACAGCGCTGACGGCCGCGGGCCTCATCGACACCCTCAAGGGCAAAGGGCCGTTTACCGTCTTCGCACCGACCGACGCGGCGTTCGCCAAGATCCCGACCGCGCAGCTCAACGCGCTGCTGGCGGACAAGGCTGCGCTCGTGAAGGTATTGACCTATCACGTTGTCCCAGGCGAGATCGTCGCCGCTGACGTGAAGGCCGGACCTTTGAAGACCGTGGAGGGCGAGTCCCTCAATGTCACGACCTCGTCCACGGGCGTGAAAGTGAATGACGCCAATGTGATCAAGACGGATGTCATCGCGTCGAATGGCGTGATCCACGTCATCGACACCGTGGTGGTGCCGAACTAAGTACTCGGTTCGCAAAGGCGCGACGCCCCGAGCGATCGGGGCTTCGCGTTCTTGACGACGTCCGTCGCGGCGCACCCGTCACCTACAGGTCCCATGCCCGACATCAAGTCTTCTGTAATGTCGATTGCAATTGCGCTGGCAAGTTGCGCGAGCAGCATCGCAATCGGCCCCGCCCTCGCCGCGCCGCCGTTGCCGGTCGTGCAGCAACTCGATCTCGAGCGGTATGTGGGGCAATGGTATGAAATCGCGCGCTATCCGAACTTCTTCGAGCGCATGTGCGTCGGGGACGTGACCGCGACCTATGCGCGCAACCTCGACGGCACGATCTCGGTAGTCAACGCGTGCCGCAAGGATGACGGCTCGATGGTCCGAGCCGAAGGCCTCGCGCGCATCGTCGCCCCCGCCAAGTTGCAGGTGCGCTTCGCGCCGTCATGGCTTTCGTTTCTCCCGTTCGTGTGGGGCGACTACTGGGTGATCGATCTCGCGCCGGATTACGCCTACGCAGTCGTCGGCGAGCCGTCGCGCGACTATCTCTGGATCCTCGCTCGCGACCCGCGAATGGACGATGCCACTTACGCTCGCATAACCGCGGGGCTGGCCGCGTTCGGCTACGACGCCGGCAGGTTGCTGCGCAATCCCGCTCCCGAACGCTGACAGGCGACGATGGACGTCGCGATCGACATGCACGCGCCCGACGAGGGGTGAGGCGACACCCCCTCGTCAGGCCTACTCGTTACTTCCGCGCGCAAAAATTGACGGCCTGCACGCGCAGGTCGCGGGCCACCTTGGCCTCCGCAGACGTGTCGCGAAAGCAGTCGAAGCGCTCGGTGATGCGCGGATCGTGCAATCCGGACGTGAGCGCGAGCAGCGCGAGCTCGGGCTCCGGGAGCGCGCCGGCGATGCACGCCGCCCACAGGTCCGGGCTGTTGCGCACCTCCTCCTTCAGCTCGCGCTGCACCACGACGTCGGCGAGGTACAGCCGGCCGCCCGGACGCAGAACGCGATGGATCTCGGCGAACACCCGCGACTTGTCGGGCGCGAGGTTGACGACGCCGTTCGAGATCACGACGTCGACGCTTTCGTCCGCGACGGGCAACTGCTCGAAGTAGCCGGCGCGGATCGACACGATGTCGGACAGCCCGGCGTCGGCTGCCGCCCGCGCGGCGACCTCGCGCATCGCCGGCGGCATGTCGACGCCGATCGCGTGGCCGCCGTGGCGGACGCGGCGCGCCGCCAGCAGCAGGTCCATCCCGGCGCCGCACGCATGGTCGAGGACCGTTTCTCCCGGGTGAATGGGGCCGATGCGCAGCGGATTGCCGACGCCGGCGAAGCGCGCGGTCGATGCGGCGGGCAGCAACGCGAGCTCGCCGGCGTCGTAGCCCAGGTAGTCAGCCGCGTAGCGCGGGCCGCGATGGAAGTGAAATTCACCGTCCGGATCGCGCGCGACGCGATCGTAGGTCGCGAGGACCTGCGCGCGCAGCCCGGCAACGTCGAATCCGATGGGGCATGTCGTGGCCATTTCGGTCTCCTGTCGAGTTGTCGTCCGTTAGCCAACGATGGGCGCGAGCGCGGCACCGATTCGCGCGCCTTGTGCCGGCGTGATCATCCCGCTCAGCAACTCGTTGAACCGCGGAATCTGCACGCCCGAGCCGATGTACTGCCAGCGATACGCGGCGAGCACGGCGGCCTT
>DASSEA010000147.1:0-15626 GCA_035696805.1 Casimicrobiaceae bacterium | reverse complement strand
AATGCCGGCTGTTTGCCTTCCGGCTGGTTGCCGGCTCGATGCGAAGCCGGTGATAAACTAGGAACATCACGTCCATCGTCCGTATCGCCCTGCGCATGCCGCTTCTGCCGTCGCGCCACTACGTTTCCGAGCACACGCGCTTCATCCGCGATCTGCTCGACCGCAAGCCGCAGCTCGAAACCGAGCAGCGCATCGGTCGCGCGATCTGGTGGGACAAGCTTCCCGCAGACGTCGAGGCGGAGCGCGACCGGGATCGCGGCCGCGTGCCGCAGAAGGCGTACGTCTACTCGAGCGGCTAGCGCGCGTTCCCCTGACTCAAGTACCCGCGGCGACGTCCGTTTCGCCAGGCTGAACGGTGCGCGCGTCGATCACGCTGCCGTAGACAAAATAGCGCGCCGTCGCGTGCAGGTCCGCCGAAAAGCCACTGGCCGCGAGCCGCGCCGCCAGTGCTTCCGGCGTCCAGAACACCTTGACGATCCGATACTCGCGCCCGTCGTCGAGCTTGCGCGTCACGACACCCGCCTGGCGATCCGGCGGCGGATGGTCGACGGCCGTCGACGTCGGATCGTGCGCCGAATCGATGACGTAGGCGTACCCGCCCGGCGCGAGCGCGCGCCGCACCATCGACCACAGCGCGTCGAAGCGTGCGTGCGGAACGTGCGACAGCCAGAAGCTCATGAACACGCAGTCGTAATGCGCGTGCGGCTGCCACGCGAAGACGTCGGCCTCGACATAGCGGACGTTCGACGCGTCGACGCGCGCACGGTTGATCTCGATGACTTCCGGCGACGCGTCGATCGCCGTCACCGACGCAACGCGCGGCGCGAGATGGCGCGTGAAGAGCCCGGTGCCGCACGCGAGCTCGAGCACGTTCGCCGGCCGTCGCGACGCGAGCGTGTCGATCGCCGCGCGCTCGACGGCGTTCACGTCGGCCCGCCATGCGGCATTGTTCGCTTCGCCGCGGTCGAAGCGCCCCGTTCGCAGCCACCACGCATCGTATTCGGGGGCACGGGCGCGGTAATACGCGATCTGCGCATCGAGCAGCGCGTCATCGTCGGTGCGTGCTGGCGGGCGGCGCGTCGGTTCGGACATGGCTCCTACGCCTTTCGCAGCACGACGAGGTCGTGGTGCAGGATGTACCCGGGAAGCACGTGCAGAACGTCGAAGTAGCGGCCCCACGTGCGCCGGACGTAGTCGGCGCTGTGATAGACGTTCACGTATTCGCCCGCATGCTCGGCGTGGCCGTCGAGCTGCGTATTCGAGCCGCTGACGACGATCCCCTGCCGCCGCACGTCGTCGCGCGTGCGGGCGTACGCAACCGGCGACAGGCGCGAAAAATCGATCGCCGTCTCACCGTGAATCGTCATCAGCAACAGCGCGTCGGGTGACGTCACGCGCGCGAGCTCTTCGAGCCAGCGCAACTGCATCGGCTCGCGCAGGTGCGTGAACACCGAGATGCCGTAGACGAGATCGAACGCCCGGTCCGGAAACGGCAGCGGGGGCGTCAACTGCGAAGGAACGAAGGTGCCGGGCAAATGCGCCGTGCACCACGCCACGTTGTCGCGATCGATATCGCATCCGGTCAACGACGCGCGTGCCTGCGCCGCGGGCCAGTGTCGCGCAAGGCGTCCACAGCCGACACCCCAGTCGAGGACGCGCGCGAACGTCGCGAGGTGCCGGCCCGCGATCGCTTGCACGGCGCGATCGAGGCGTTGAAGATCGGTGGCGCCCGAGACGAGAAAACCCGTCGCGTCGCGGTCGCCGATGACCCGGAAGCGCCTGTCTGCGTCGGGCAGGTCCTCGTGCAGCCGCGGATCCGGCCTGAACCAGGCATCGCGGCCGCGCTCGATGGCGGGCGTGTCGGACCGAACGCGCGCGATCTCCAGCAGGCCGTCCGGATACGGCGCATCCAGTCGTTCAATCGCACATTCGAAACCTGAATACGCGGCGCCCGCGCGCTGCCAGAATGCATCGCCGACGTCCTGCCGGTGCAGCGGATAGCGGACCGTGTCGAACGGCCGGCCGTTGATCGTGAACCAGCCGCCCACAGGTTCTGCGCTGTCGACGGGCATCGACCAGCCCGCTGCGGTCACGCGCGATCCGTCGATTGCGACGGCATCGACGTACCACGGTTCGGCGACGAGGCGCGGCACGATCAGCGATGCGCGCAACGCATGGTCGTCGGGGCGTGCGGTCGCGACCGGTTCATCGTCGGCGGGCGGGGGTGCCGCCGCGAGCGGAGGGGCCGCGCGCCGCCACCAGCGCTGCATTCGACTCAGGAGATCCGCGCCCATCGGGCAGCGATTCTACGGGACGCGTGGCGGGGTCGAACCGGCGGCCACGCGGCGATAATCCGGCACATGACCGATGTTGCAGACGACGCGACGTCCGGGCCCGTCATCGGCTGGATCGATGCGCCGGCGTCGGAGGGCATCGTTGGCCCGACGGTGTGCATTCGCGGCTGGGCGCTCGCGCGCGCGGGCGTGCGAGCGGTCCGGATCCGCATCGGCGACCATTGCGTCGACGCGCGCATCGGCCTTCCACGCGAAGACGTCGCAGCGGTTCGTCCCGGCTACCCGGACAACCCGTACGGCGGCTTCGAATGCATCGCCGATTGCTCGGATCGTCCCGCCGGACCCGGCATCGACCGGCGCGCGATCACGATCGCGGTCATCGCCGCTGATGGCACCGAAACGACGCTCGGCGAACGCACGCTGATCGAGCCCGCCGTCCACACGCGCTGGCGCGGGGCGGGGCGCGCTAACGCGATGCCTTTTTACCTCGTTCCTGCGCTTTCGGGTGTCCTGCAGGGCGCCGCGTTCGCGCTCGACACGCGCTATGCAGCCTATGCATCGTCGACGACGCAGGTCGGCATGCGCGTGCCGATCCTGTATCTGCGCACGACAACGGGTCGCGACGACGACTATCGCTTCGACGCGCACTTCGACGTGCGACGTCGGCACGCGGGCCGCGCGATCGCGGACGACGCGCTCGCGGATGTGCTCGACGAAGCAGTCGCGCGTCGGCTGCCCGTGCTCGTCACGCTGAACGGCGGCATCTGGTCGGACGCTGCCGGCACGGCCTCCGCGTGGGACCTGAACGACCGGCTCGAGGAGGACCCGGCGAACTGCCAGTGGAACGAGCGCGACGCCGTGATGCCCGACGACCACCTGAAGCATCTGCCGGGTTCGCTCGCGGCGCCCGAGCTCGCGCGCGCGCTCACGCTCAACGTCTATGCGCATGACGTGCGACGATACAAGCGGCGCAACCTGCAGCTGGCGGCGGCGCCGCTCGTGAGGTTCATGCGCCAGCATCCCTCGCTGTTCATCGGCGTCAACCTCGACCCCGACGTTTACATCAACCCGTTCTTCGAGGAAACGCAGTGGTACGACTACAACCCCGGCACGCTGCGCCAGTTCCGCCACTGGCTTGCGGGCACCGGTCCGTATGCGGGCGAGCGCGATGCCGATGTCCCGGATCTATCGCGCTATCGGCCTCCCCGGCCGCTGACGTTGCGTGATGCGAGCAGGCTTGCACGGCGCGCGTTTGCGACGTGGGACGACGTCGATCCGCCGCGCGTCTTCTCGCGCGAACCGTCAGCGCCGTTCTGGAACGATCCGTGGGTGCATGCATGGGAGACGTTCCGGCGCCATCTCGTCGCGCTTCACTACGACGAGCTCGCGCAATGGCTCGTCGAAGCGGGCGTACCCGGCACGCGCATCTGGTCGTCGCAGGGATTGATGGCGCCGGCCGATGGCTGCATGCCGCTCGCGCTGCGTATCGCGAGCCCGGTCAAGAATTACGATTCGGGCGGCGTTTCGATCGAAGGCAGCAAGCCGCACGGCGCGCACCTCGGGGCGATCGTGTACGGGAACGCGGCGGCGAACGCGATCCCGATGGAAGACGGCGGTGCGTTGTTCGAAACGCTGGCCGCGTTCGACCCGGCGTTCGCGATCGTCGAATTCAACACGGCCGACCTGCGGCATCCCGAGCGACACCCGACGTACGCCGCGGCCTACCGCGCGTGGCGCGATCTGTGGAACGCCGGCGCGCGCTTCGCCTCCCCGATGGCATGGAACGGTGCGAACGGACTCGATGCGGCGCGAGACGATTACGTCACCTACACGGCGTGGCGCAACACGCCGTTCGAGGAGGCTGCACGCGATTTCCTGCTCGCGCGCTGCGGCCTGCCCCTCGGTTCGCGGCTGTGGACGTTCGGCACGCAGGTGCACGCCGACGATGACGGCTGGTACGCCGAAGCCGGAACGCTGGCGGCGCAGCGTGGTGCGATTGCGCTGCGCGCGGACTGCGTTGGTCGCATCGCGCTGTGCTCGCCGCGCGGCCTGCGTGTCAGGAACGTCGTCGATGCGTTCGTGCTCGGCCTCACCGCGGACGACGGCGTCGTGTCGGTGCACGTCGCGGGGCGGGGCGCCGATCACGCGGAATGGCACTCGCTCGCGCAATGTCGTGGCGATGCGCTGCAGTGGACCGCGGCCGGTGCGCGGGTGCCGTGCGCGCGAGGCGAAATCGGCGAGATCCATCAGCTGCGAGTCGAGCTGATCGCCGCGCCGAACGAGACGGTCAGGCTGACGCGCGTCGCGGTGCTGGTGACTTTGGGGTCAGAGCAATAAGTCGCGCGTTCATACCTCGACTTGGACTGGCAAGTAACCGCGCGACTTATTGCTTCCAAAGTCCGAGACCGCGCGACTTATCGCTCTGACGCCGAAGTTCAGCGCTCGTCGGACTTGTACTCGACGTACGTGCGATCCCGCAGCTGGCGGATGAACTCCTCCATCTGCTCGTCGCTCTTGCGCTGGCGAATCGCCTGCCGCGCCTGCTCGCGCCGGCGATCCTGCGTGATGTCCTGCTTGCGCCGCTCGAGCACCTGGATCAGATGCCAGCCGAACGGCGTGCGCACCGGCGCCGACACCTCGTCGATCGCAAGCCCGACCATCGCGCGTTCGAAATCGGGCACGGTGTCACCCGGTGAGATCCACCCGAGGTCGCCGCCGCGCGCACTCGACGCATCCTCGGAGTTGACGCGCGCGATGTCCTCGAACTTCGCACCGCCTGCGAGTCGATCCTTCAGCCGATCGATGCGCGCCTTCGCTTCCGCTTCGGACGTCGTTTCGTTGACCTTGACCAGGATGTGGCGTGCGTGCGTCTGGTCGACGACGGTCGGCTGGTTGCGGTTGCGTACCTCGGCCAGCTTGACGACGTGAAAGCCGCCGGCGCTGCGCAACACACCCGACACCTCGCCGGGTTTCATCTTGCGGACGATCTCGGCAAACACCGACGGCAGCCGCGCCGCGGTACGCCATCCGAGGTTGCCGCCCGACGACGCGTCGGGCGCATTCGAATACGCGGCCGCGACTTGCGCGAAATCCTTGCCCGACCGCACTTCGGTCAACGCCTCCGCCGCACGCTGCCGCCGCGACTCGACGACGTCGGGCGTCGCCTGCTCGGGGACGGTGACGTAGATGTGCGACAGCAGGTATTCGTCCTCGCCGCCGGCCTGTGACGCGAGCGTCGCGAGATAGTTGTCGACCTCGGCATCCGAAACGGTGACCTTGCTGTCGACCTCGCGCTCGCGCACGCGCTGGACGATGATCTGCCGGCGGATGTCCTCGCGATAGTTCGCATACGGGATGCCCTCGCGTTCGAGCACCTTGCGGAACTCGTCCGGCTTGAGCTTGTTCTCCTCCGCTACGCGCAGGATCGTCCTCTCGACGGTCGTGTCGTCGACGCGGATGCCCGTGTCCTTCGCGAATTGCAGGAGCGCGCGCTCGACGATCAGCCGTTCGAGCACCTGCTTGTCGAGAACGTCGTTCGACGGTGGCTGGATGTTCGACGCCTTGAGCTGCGACAGCATGATGCGGCGCTGCTCGTTCATGTCCCACTGCGTCACCGCTTCGTCGTTGATGACGACGAGCACGCGATCGAGCGGCACCGGTGATTGCGCCCATACCCCGCCCGCACTGCCGGCGAGCGCGACCTGAATCAGAAGGAAGACGAAACGCCATGCGGCCATCGGCGAAACTCCTGCAACGGCTTTCAGAACTCGGGAAGCGGATCGAGACGGCGATCGCGATCGCGCAGTGATGGATCGTTGGTGGGCAGATAGCCCGGCACGCTGCGACGCAAGAGTTCGAGCGGGCTGGTACCGACGCGCGCGAGTCCGTTCAATTCGAGTTGCACGAACACCGACGTCGTCGCCTGCTGCGTCGTCGTCGTCAGCCGTTGACCGACGACGCGCAACACCCAGCAGTCGGCATTGTACTCGATGCCCGCGACCGCCTCCAGCGTCTTGCGGTCGGTCAGCGAGTAATTCCAGCGCCCGATCAGCGTCCAGCGATCGCTGACCGGCCACTGGCCCGACAGGTCGATCTGCTTGATCTGTTCGCTTGCGCCGAGGGGGTCGACGAGCGTCCGCGTGTAGCGCCACGTGGCGTTCAGCGCATGCCCGGGTGCAGGCGTGTAGCGAACGCCCGCATTCAGGCGCTCGATGTCGTGCGAGTCGAGGTTGTACTGCAGGAGACTCGCGAGCGACCACGCTTCGCTCAATCGGCCTTCCGCCGAGACGAGGAAGTCCGACGTCGCCGCCGAGCGCAACGGTTCGTTCAGGCTGACGCGCTGGTCGGAGAAGTAGAACCGCTGCCCGACGGCGAGCCGGAGGCGTTCGGCGCCCGTTTCGCGATCGAGGAACCGCGATGTCAGCGCGAGCGTCAACTGGTTTGCGTCCCCGATGCGATCGTTGCCGATGTACCGGTTCTCGGTGAAGAGCTGCGAAAAATTGAAGTCGTCGAGCGCGGTGTCGAAGACCGGCGCGGCCTTCTGGTCCTTGTACGGGATGTACACGTAGTACGCGCGCGGCTCGAGCGTCTGAGTGAGAGGCGTGTCCAGCACGGACAGCGCGCGCTCGAACACGAGGCCCGCGTCGAGGCTCGTGATCGGTATCGCGTACCCGGGATGCCGCTCAGGCAGCGCTGGCGTCGTTCGATCGAGCATGTATTCGCGCAGGTGCACGCCGGCGCGTGCCGTGAAGAACCACGCGGCGCCCTGCCGCTCCCATGCGACCGTCGGATACAGAACGAAACGTTCGCCGGTCGGCGCGAGCTGATCCTGCGTGAAGCGGGCGTACTCGCCGTTGCCGCTCCACGTAAGACCCATCCAGTCGGTGTCGTTCAGCGACCCCAGGATCTGCGGCAGCCGGTTGTACGGCGGCACGACCGGCGCGTTCGGATCCTGCAGCGTCTGGAAGCTCTGCGCGCGCGCCAGCACCGACCACGGTCCGAACGTCGCGACGAGTCCCGCCTCGCGCGGCAGCGTCTTCTGCGACGTGACGGCGATGCGATCGGCGAAGTCGGCGAAATATTTGTCGTCCGACACCTTGTTGATGTTGACGAACCCGCCGAGCCAGGGCCGGAACTGCTCGTTGTGCTTCAATGCGAGCGCATAGCGCGTTTCGCCCGTGGACCGGTCGTTCGCCAGCCACTCGGCGTTCATTTCGCCGACGGCAATGCCGAGCGGTGCGGTCTCCTCGCCGAGCAGATAGCGAAACTGCCCGCCGAGCTGAAGGCCGCGCTTCGTCATGTATCGCGGTGTGATCGTGGCGTCGTAATTCGGCGCGAGGTTCAGGTAGTACGGTGCCGTCGCCTCGAAGCCGCGTACGCCGGTCGAGCCGAGCGTCGGCGTGAGAAACCCCGATTTGCGCTCGTTCGACAGCGGGAACTGCAGCCACGGCGCGTACATGACCGGGACGTCGAGGAAATGCACGGACACGCGCCGTGCGGTGCCGACCTTGCGCAGGTTGTCGACTTCGAGCTCCTCGCCGCGCAGGTACCAGTCGGGTCTGGGCGCCACGCACGTCGTGTAGCTCGCGTCGGTTGCCTCGTAGTGATCGGGGCCGGTGAAGCGGATCTCCTTCGCGTCGCCGTGCGCGTTCGCTTCCGCGACGAAAAAGCGCGGCGCCCGGAAGAAGCCGACCTCGGTATCGCGCTTGTATTGCAGCTGCGGCCCCGTGATCCAGTCGAAGCCGCGCCGCAGGACGACGTTGCCGTCGCCGTAGATCGTCTGTTCGTCGATCGCGTACGCAAGCTTGTCGGCGAGGACCGTTTCGCGTCGCGTGCGCAACTCGACGTTGCCTTCGGCGGTGATGCGTCCCTCGGTTCCTTCGAGGCGATCCGCCCGCAGGAACAGTGCGCCGCGCGCTTCACCGTCTGCGCCGAGCGCCGCGCGCGTGGAGCCCGATTCCGGCGGCCGCACGAGCGCACCCGGCGCAGCCGGACGCGGCGCGAGCACGTCGATCTCGCGTGTCAGCTTGAGGTTCAGCGCTTGTGCACACGCGAACTGCGCGCACAGCACGCCGTACAAGGCAGCCCCGGCAAGCCACGGGCCGGCAAGGCGCTTCATCGAACGGGAGTGAATGACAGCGGAGGCGTTTGCTAGAATTGCCGCATTCTAGCCCGGATGTTTTCACCGGACCGCTTCCCCGTCAGCCCGGCGCACCGCGCGTCGCGGCCACCGCTCGCTGGAACTCGCCTCCCTGACACCGTCGAACGCCTCCGCCGACGTCCGCGCGGAAGAACTCGCGCACTGGCTGCGCGAAACGCTGCGGTTTCCCACGTTCACGATCGCACCGGCGTCCGCCGACGCGAGTTTTCGTCGCTATTTTCGCGTCAACCCGCAATCGCCGTGGGACGGTGCGCCGGGCGCAGCGTCGCTGATCGTCATGGATGCGCCGCCCGCGCGGGAGGATTGTCGCCCCTTCGTCCACGTCGCGCACCTGCTCGACGAAGCAGGCGTGCATGCACCGCGCGTCATCGCGGCGGACCTGGCCCGGGGTTACCTGCTGCTTTCGGACCTCGGCACGACGACGTATGCCGCGGCGCTCGACCCGCAGTCGGCGCGATCGCTCTACAGCGACGCCATCGATGCGCTGATCCGCTGGCAATGCGCGACACGCGATGACGTCCTGCCGCCGTACGACGAGGCGTTGCTCGCGCGCGAGCTCGCGCTGTTCCCCGACTGGTATGTCGCGAAGCACCTCGGCCATGCACTGTCCGACGCGGAACGCGTGTCGCTCGCCACCGTGTTCGCCGCATTGCTCTCGAACAATCTCGCGCAGCCGCGCGTCTTCGTCCATCGGGATTACCACTCGCGCAATCTGATGGTCTCCGCGCCCAATCCGGGCGTGCTCGACTTCCAGGACGCCGTGCACGGACCGATCACCTACGACCTGGTATCGCTGCTCCGTGATGCCTATGTCGAATGGGACGAGGACGTGCAGCTCGACTGGACGATCCGCTACTGGGAACGCGCACGCGCTGCAGGCTTGCCGGTCGCGTCCGATTTCGCGGCGTTCTGGCAGGACTTCGAGTGGATGGGGATCCAGCGCCAGCTCAAGGTGCTCGGGATCTTCGCGCGCCTCAGCATTCGCGACGGGAAGGCGCGGTATCTCGGCGACGTGCCGCGAGTCCTCGGTTACGTGCGCCGCGCCGCGCTGCGTTATCGCCAATTCGACGCGTTGTCGGCGCTTTTCGACACGCTCGAGGCGCGCAGTGCGTCGGCGATATCGTCGTGAACGTGCCGATGCGCATGCGCTCGGCGATGATCCTCGCGGCGGGTCGCGGCGAACGGATGCGTCCGCTGTCGGACACGACGCCGAAGCCGCTGCTGCAGGCCGGCGGCAAACCGCTGATCGTCTGGCAGATCGAAGCGCTGGCCGCAGCGGGTTTCGACGATCTCGTCATCAACGTCGCGCACGGCGCCGACGCGATGATCGACGCGCTGGACGACGGTTCGCGCTTCGGCGTGCGCATCCGATGGTCGCGCGAGCCCGAGCCGCTGGAAACCGCCGGCGGTATCGCCACCGCATCGCCGCTCCTGCCCACCGGTCCGGTGGTCATCGTCTCGGGCGATATCTGGACCCGCTTCGATTACCGCTCGCTCGGCGAACGGATCGCGACGATGACGCGGGCTTCCGACGCGCCGCGCGTGCATCTGGTGATGGTGCCGAACCCGCCGTACCATAGCGAAGGCGATTTCACGCTGAGGGACGGTCGCCTCGCGCTCGACGGCGAGCGACGGCTGACGTTCGGCAACATCGGCGTCTACGACATGGCGCTTTTTCGAGATCTGCCCCGCGGCGCGAAGCTCCGGATGCTTCCGCTGTATCGGGACTGGATCGCAGGCGGGCTGGTGTCTGGCGAGCGTTACGACGGCCCGTGGGCGAACGTCGGCACGCCGTCCGATCTCGCCGCCCTCGACGCGTCGCTCCGCAGCGAACGACACGATCATGCCGGATAACCCGCTGCTCGATTTCGCCGGGCTGCCGCGGTTCGGAGAAATCCGTGCAGAGCATGTTCTGCCGGCGGTCGACACGCTGATTGCCGACGCGCGCGCGGCCGTAGAACGCGTCGCGGACGATGCGTCGCCCGCGACGTGGCAGTCGGTCGTCGCGCCCACCGAAGCCGCGTTCGATCACCTCGATCGCGCGTGGGGCGCGGTGCGCCACCTGAACGCCGTCGTGAGCACGGCAGCGATCCGCGACGCCTACAACGCGGCGCTGCCGCGCATCACGGCGTTTCATGCCGACATCGCGCAGGATAGACGCTCGTTCGAACGCTTTCGCGCGCTCGCCGAGGGCGCGTCGTTTGCGTCGCTCGACGATGCGCGACGCAAAGTCGTCACCAACGCGCTCCGCGATTATCGGCTTGGCGGCGTCGAACTGCCGGACGCCGAACAGGCACGGCTCAAGGCGGTGGAGGAAGAGCTCGCAACGCTGTCGGCGACGTTCGACGACAACGTGCTCGACAGCGAGAACGCGTGGGCGCACTACGTCGACGACGTGCAGGAACTCGCCGGCGTGCCGGCGGACGTGATTGCCACCGCGCGCGCCGCGGCGGCAGCCGAAGGACGCGCCGGTTACAAGCTGTCGGTGCGCTACCCCTGCTACATGCCGGTCATGCAATACGCCGAGGACCGGTCGCTCCGCGCATTGATGCACCGTGCGGCGGCGACGCTCGCATCGGACATCGGCGCATCACCCGCGTGGGACAACACGGCGGTCATCGCCCGCATACTCGCGCTGCGACGCGAGGAAGCCCGGTTGCTGGGTTACGCGAACTACGCGGAGCTCTCGCTCGTGCCGAAGATGGCGCAGACGCCCGCGGACGTGCTCGATTTCCTGCGTGATCTCGGACGGCGCGCCCGTCCGTTCGCCGAGCGCGACTACGCGGAACTCGTTGCGTTCGCGCAGGACGACCTCGGCATCCGCGACGTCGCCGCGTGGGACCTGTACTACGCGGCTGAGAAGCTGAAGGCGAAGCGGTTTTCCTACTCGGAACAGGAGCTGCGCCAGTATTTTCCGGAAGATCGCGTGCTGGCGGGCCTGTTCCGCGTCGTGGAGACGATCTACGGCGTCAGTGTGCGGCAGGCGATCGCCGCGACATGGCATCGCGACGTTCGCTTCTACGAGATTTTCGATTCGACCAACGCGCTCGTCGGCCAGTTCTACCTCGATCTTTACGCGCGCGAAGGCAAGCAAAGCGGCGCGTGGATGGACGACGCGATCAACCGCCGGCACGCGCACGACCGGCTCCAGCACCCGGTCGCCTACCTGACGTGCAACTTTTCGGGGCCCGTCGACGGCCGCTCCGCGTATTTCACGCATCGCGAAGTGACGACGCTCTTTCACGAGTTCGGGCACGGGTTGCACCAGCTGCTGACGCGCGTCGACGTCGCCGGTGTCTCGGGCCTGCAAGGCGTCGAATGGGATGCCGTCGAGCTGCCGAGCCAGTTCATGGAGAACTACTGCTGGGAATGGGACGTGCTGACCCACATGACGGCGCACGCCGACACCGGCGCGCCGCTTCCTCGCGCGCTGTTCGATCGCATGCTGGCGGCGCGCAACTTCGGCAGCGGCATGGCGATGGTGCGCCAACTCGAACTCGCGTTGTTCGACATGCTGCTGCACAGCGAGTACGAACCCGACGGCACCGGGCGCTTCGCCACGCCCCAGGCGGTGCTCGACGCGGTGCGCCGCGAAATCTCCGTCACGCCGCGGCCCGCGTACGACCGGTTCATGCACGGCTTCGGCCACGTGTTCGCCGGCGGCTACGCAGCCGGCTACTACAGCTACAAGTGGGCCGAGGTGTTGTCCGCGGACGCGTTCAGCCTGTTCGAGGAACGCGGTGTCATGTCGCCGGAGATCGGCGCGCGCTTTCGCGACGAGGTGCTCGCCCGCGGCGGCAGCCGGCCGGCACTCGAGTCGTTCGTCGCCTTCCGCGGGCGGCCGCCGCAACTCGACGCGCTTCTGCGCCATAATGGGATGGTCGTGACCTGATGCAACCCCTGGCCATGAAACGACCGGCAAAGCTTCATCTGCTCATCGTCGCGCTGACGGCGCTTTCGTCCGCCGCGTCGGGCGAATCGCTGTATCGCTATCTCGATCCGAGCGGGCGCGTCGTCTATTCGGACCAACCGCCGCCGCCTTCGGCGCGCCAGGTCGAGCCGAAACGCCTGCCGCAGAACGTCATCGAGACCGATCCGGTGCCGTTCGCCGCGAAGGAAGCGGCCGAAAAGAACCCGGTGACGCTCTACACGTTCGACTGTGAAGTATGCAAGCAGGCCGAGTCATTGCTCGCCAAGCGCGGCGTGCCGTTCAAGAGCGTGATCGTCAGCGAGGAAGCAGGCGCTGCCAAACTGATGGCGTTGACGGGCAAGCAATCGGCGCCGGTGCTGCAGATCGGCGAAAAGCAGGTGATGACCGGCTTCAACGCCGATCGCTGGCATGCGATGCTCGACCAGGCGGGGTATCCGAAGAGCGCACCGTCGCGGCAGGTTGCGCGCACCCAGGCTGCGCCGGCCGCCGAACCGACGGATGCCGCCGCGCGGCCCGCCGCGCCCATGGCGCCGCCCGCGGCTGCGACACCGGGCAGCGACTACCCGAAGTAACCACGCCGGATTGCGCTGACCATCGCGCGATGATCAGCGCGCAAACGCTCGCCGCCGCCGACGCGCTGCGCGAATCGTTCCAGGCCGCGAAACCCTTTCGGCACGTCGTCGTCGACGGCTTTCTCGAGCCGGACGCATGCGAAGCGCTGGTGCGCGACTTTCCCGCGTTCAGCGACCGGTATGCGAAGGACGAGCACGGCGGCGTAGGGCGCAAGGCGGTCGTCGAACGCGTCGCCGGTGTCAGCGCGTTCTATGCGGCGTTCTACCGGTACATCAACTCAGCGCCGTTCCTGCACGCGATGTCCGCATTGACGGGCATTGCAGACTTGATCGCCGACCCGACGCTCTTCGGCGGCGGTACCCACGAAAATCTCTCGGGTCAGGGACTCGACGTCCACATCGATTTCAACATCGACGAGCGACGGATGCTGCATCGCCGGGTGAACCTGCTCGTCTACCTGAACAGGGAATGGGACGAGGCCTGGGGCGGTGCGATCGAATTGCACTCCGACCCGTTCAATCCCGCGATCGACGAGTCCCGGTCGTTCCTGCCGCTCTTCAACCGCGCCGTGCTGTTCGAAACGAACGAGTACTCCTGGCACGGCTTCCGCCGCATCGTCCTGCCGCCCGACAAGGCGCACCTGTCGCGCAAGTCGTTCTCGATCTACCTGTACACGAAGGACCGGCCGGCGGAGGAAGTCGTCGCGCCGCATACGACGTTCTACGTGCCGCAACCGTTGCCGCCCCATTTGCGCACCGGCCACACGCTGACCGACGACGACATGCGCGAGCTCGACATCCGCATGCAGGGCCGCGACGGCCTGTTGCGCATGTATCAGAAGCTGCTGATCGAGAAGGAGCAGCGGCTGCGCGACTTCATGCGCGTTGCGCAGGACGCGCCCGACCACGCCGCGATCCTGTCGTCGCGGTCGTGGAAATTGGTCATGGCGTTGCAGCGCTTCAAGTACCGGATGCTGCATCTCGTTTGAGTTCCTTGCGCAACTCGGCCTCCATGCCGAGCTCCTGGATCCGACGCGTCAGCGTGTTGCGCCCCCAGCCCAGCCTCGCAGCGGCATCCATGCGGTGACCGCCCGTGTGCGCGAGCGCGCGGCGGATCAGCGTGCGCTCAAATTCGCGCAGCAACCGGTCGCCCACCGCCGGCTCGCCCCTCGCGAGCGCCTCGGCAAGCTCGCGGTCGAGCGCGAGTTCCCACGCCGCGTCGGCGCGCGCGCCTTCCGCCGGCGCGCCGTCGCGGACGTCCGGCGGCAGATCGGCCACGTCGATGCGCTGTCCCGGCGCCATCACGGTGAGCCAGTGGCAGATGTTCTCGAGCTGGCGGACGTTGCCGGGGAACGCGAATGCCTGCAGCACCTGCAGCGCCGCCTCCGACAGCTGCTTCGGGTCGACCGCGAGTTCGCGTGCGCTCCTTTGCAGGAAGTGGCGCGCGAGTGGCGGGATGTCCTCGGCGCGTTCGCGCAGCGGCGGCAGCCGCAGGCGCACGACGTTCAGCCGATGCAGCAGATCCTCGCGAAACAGGTGCTGCCGTACGCGTTCGTCGAGATTCTGATGCGTCGCCGCGATGATGCGCACCGTTGCGCGCTGCGGCGCGTGTCCACCGACGCGGTAGTACTCGCCGTCGGCGAGCACGCGCAGCAGCCGCACCTGCAGATCGGCGGGCATGTCGCCGATCTCGTCCAGGAACAGCGTGCCGCCTTCGGCCTGCTCGAAGCGGCCGCGGCGCAGGCCCTGCGCGCCGGTGAACGCACCGCGCTCGTGACCGAACAGCTCCGATTCGAGCAGATCCTTCGGTATCGCCGCCGTGTTGATCGCGACGAAGGGACCGGCGGCGCGCGGACTGTGACGATGGAGCGCACGCGCGACGAGTTCCTTGCCGGTTCCCGATTCGCCGGTGATGAGCACGGTGGCGGCCGACTGCGACAGGCGGCCGATCGCGCGAAAAACTTCCTGCATCGCCGGCGCCTGGCCGAGCATCTCGGGCGCGTCACCGCCGGCGACGGTCGCGGCGGGCGCGTGCTGCGACTCGATCGCCGCGCGGCGGATCAGCGCAAGCGCGTGATCGACATCGAAAGGCTTCGGCAGGTACTCGAACGCGCCGCCCTGGAACGCGGCGACCGCGCTGTCGAGATCCGAATACGCCGTCATGATGATGATCGGCATCTGCGGATGACGCTCCTTCACTTCGGCGAGCAGTTCGAGCCCCGATTCGCCGGGCATCCGGATGTCCGACACCAGCACCTGCGGTTCCGACAGCGCGAGCGCCTGCCGCACCTCGAACGCCGACGCGAACGTCTGGTGCGGAATGCCTTCGCGCGCCAGCGCCTTTTCGAGCACCCAGCGGATCGAGCGGTCGTCGTCGACGACCCACACGGCATCGCTGCGGACGGTCGATCGCGCGATGCCGGCGTCGACGAGGACGCTCATCGCGAAGCCTCGGCGAGCGCGCGTTCGCCCGACATCGGCAGCAGGATCGTGAAGATCGTGCGTCCACGGTCGCAGTCGCAGGCGATCGTGCCGCCATGCTGGGTGATGAACGTCTGCGCGATCGTCAGGCCGAGCCCGCTGCCGCCTTCGCGCCCCGACACGAGGGGATAGAAGATCCGCTCGCGCAGCGCGTCCGGTATGCCGGGGCCGTTGTCGACGATGCTCAC
>DASSEA010000146.1:0-2299 GCA_035696805.1 Casimicrobiaceae bacterium | reverse complement strand
CGAACCCGGACGCAATCGGCCGCGCGAAAAAGCGCTTGGTCGGCGCAAGGCGACGATCGGGTGTCGACTCGAGCAGGCCGGCAAGCTTCATCCGCGCTACCAGCGCAGCCACCGACGACTTCGACCGCAAGCCGAGCAGACCGCCGATCGACGCGTACGATGGCAGCGCGCGGTGGCGGGCGTAGTAGTCCTGCAGCGTGCCGAGGTAGGAACGATCGTTCGACATGCGCGTACAATAAAGAACGAACGTTCGCCTGTCAAGCGCATCTCGGCCCGCTCCATGCTGCCCGCACCGGCCTTCGCCTTTGTCGATCTCGAAACGACCGGCACACGCGCCGATGCGGACCGCATCACGGAAATCGGCATCGTCCGAGTCGACGTCGAGGACGATTCAGCACGCGTTGCGGAATGGAGCACGCTGGTCGATCCGCAGGTGCCAATCCCCCCGGCGATCCAGGCGCTGACCGGCATCACCGACGCGATGGTCGCGGCTGCGCCGACGTTCTCTACGATTGCCGGCGACGTGTCCCGGATGCTGACCGGTTGCGTGTTCGTCGCCCACAACGCACGCTTCGATTACGGTTTCCTGAAACACGCGTTCGCGCGGCTCGAGCGCACGTTCGCCGCGCGCGTGCTGTGCACGGTGCGGCTGTCACGCAGGATGTTTCCTGATGCCCACGGGCATGGGCTCGACGCGCTGATCGCGCGGCATCGGCTCGACGTCACCGAGCGCCATCGCGCGCTTGGCGATGCGCGCGCCGTATGGTCGTTCGTGCAGCTGCTGTACCGCGACTTCCAGCGCGAACACGTCGATGCGGCAATCAAGCGCATCCTGCGCATTCCTAGCCTGCCGCCCCAGCTTGCGCCGGACGCGATCGACGCCCTGCCCGAGTCGCCGGGTGTGTATCTGTTCTACGGGGACAATCCGCTGCCGCTGTATATCGGCAAGAGCATCAACCTTCGCGAGCGCGTCGGTGCGCATTTCTCGCAGGACTGGCGCAGCGAAACGGACCTGCGCCTGTCGCAGGAAATCCGGCGCATCGACTACGAGGAAACGGCAGGAGAACTCGGGGCGCTTTTGCGCGAAGCGGTGCTGGTGAAGTCGCGCATGCCCGCCTACAACCGTGCGTTGCGACGAAAAGCGGAAGCCGGCATCGTGCGCCTCGACCACGGCCTGCCGCAGTTCATCAGGGGGCTCGGCGTCGAACCGCCCGACATGAACGGCGCGTATGGACCGTTTTCCTCGCGCGCGGCGTTCCGGGCGACGCTGCGTGAGCTCGCGGGCGAGCATCGGTTGTGCTGGCGACGCTTGCACCTCGAGCGACGGCCCGGGGGACCGTGTTTCGCGCGCCAGGTGCACCGCTGCAACGGGGTATGCGTGGGTGAAGAAGTTTCGGCCGCGCACGACCATCGGCTCAGTCGAGCGCTGGCCCCGTTGGCGATTCCCCGCTGGCCCGTCGCGGGCGCGGCACTCGTGCGCGAACGCGCGGCGACTGGGGAACGCGTCGACGTGCACGTGATTCGCGACTGGTGCTGGCTCGGCACGGCGCGCGACGACGGCGAACTCGCCGCACTTGCCGAAGCACCGCAGCGCGCAGCGTTCGATTCCGACGTCACCCGCCTGCTCGTGCGGCGTTATCGCGCGGGGACGCTCGCCCTGACACCCTTTGCGTGGCCGTCAGCACTCGCCGCTCGCGCGTACGACGCCGGCGATCAATCGTTCGCCAACGCGTGCGCCGCCAGCACTTCCGCGACGCACGCGGTGAGCCGCTTCGCGTAGTCGAGGTGCAGGAATTCGTTCGGCCCGTGCGCGTTCGACTTCGGCCCGAGCACGCCGGTGATCAGGAACTGCGCCTGCGGAAACTGTTCACCCAGCATTGCCATGAAGGGAATCGTCCCGCCCTCCCCCATCGCAGCCGCGGGCTTCGCGAACATCCGCTGCGAGGCCGCATCGAACGCCTGTGAAAGCCACGGTCGCGTCGGCGGAGCGTTCCATCCGGTCGCGCCTTGCGCGGCTTCGAACGTCACGCGCGCACCGTGCGGCGGATCGCTTTCGAGCAGCGATTTCATCGCGACGGTCGCCTGCTGACCGTCGACCGGCGGCGGCAGGCGCAACGACAACTCCAGCGACGTCAGCGGGCGCAGTACGTTGCCCGCATTCGCGATCGGCGGCAGGCCGTCCGCGCCGATGACCGACAGCGCAGGACGCCACGTGCGATTCAGCACGGCCTCGGCGCCATTCGTGACCGTCGGGCGCGTGCCGCCCGCGAACGGGTACTTGCGAAACAGGAGTTCGCCG
>DASSEA010000145.1:0-2031 GCA_035696805.1 Casimicrobiaceae bacterium | reverse complement strand
AGGCGAACTCGCGTTGCACGAGTCGAGTCGCGCGAAGGTGATCGTTTCGGAAGCGACGTGGCGCATCGTCGATCGCTGCGTCCAGATCCTCGGTGGACAGGGGGTGACGGACGAGACGATCGTCGCGCGCATCTTTGCCGATCTGCGCGCGTTTCGCATCTACGACGGCCCCTCGGAAGTGCATCGATATAGCATCGCCCGGCGCATTCTTCGCGGTCAACGCACGCCCGTGACCGACGCGACGGCTGCGTGAGCGGCGAGGTCGCCGACCCGACCGCGGCCACCGCACTCGCGCAGTGGCTGCGCGACGCGACGCGCGCGCAGGCCGTTCGCGTCACCCGCTACGCGCGACTATCCGGCGGGGCCATCCAGGACAACTGGTCGCTCGACGTCGAGATCCACGGCGGCGCGCTTCAAGGTGCGCATCGCTACGTGCTGCGCACCGATGCACCGTCGACGGTTGCGTCGAGCCTCACGCGCGCGCAGGAATTCGCCGTGCTGCGCGTCGCGCATGCGGCCGGCGTAGCGACGCCCGCGCCGTTGCTGCTATGCACGGACCCGCGCGTCATCGGACGCACGTTTTTCATCATGGAGCGTATGGGCGGCATCGCGCAGGCGCATCGCCTCACGCGCGAGCCGGCGCTCGTCCCCGACGCACCTGCGCTCGTGCGATCGCTCGGTGCGAACCTCGCGCGCATTCACGCGATCCGCCCGCCGCGGTCCGATCTCGATGTGCTGCCCGCGCCGGCGGAACATCCGGCGCAGGCGGCCGTCGCAGCGCTTCGCGTCCATCTCGATCGCCTGGAGGATGCGTATCCGGCGCTCGAGTGGGGCTTGCGCTGGTGCGACCTGCATGCACCGCGCGAATTCGACGTCACGCTCGTTCACGGCGATTATCGGACGGGCAATTACCTGGTGGACGCCGGGCGCCTGACGGGCGTGCTCGACTGGGAATTCGCGGGCTGGGGCGATCCGCGCCAGGACGTCGGATGGTTCACCGCACGCTGCTGGCGCTCGCACGGTGTCGACCTGGAAGGCGGCGGCCTCACGTCCGTCGAACCGTTTCTGGATGGCTACGCGTCGGCCGGAGGTCGCGCGGTTTCACGCGAGGATCTGACCTACTGGCAGGTCATGGCGCATCTGCGCTGGGCGGTCATTGCGTTGCAACAGGCGCGCCGTCATGCAGCCGGCGCCGAGCATTCGCTCGAACTCGCGCTGACGGGCCGCATCGTGCACGAACTCGAACACGAGGCGCTGCGCCTGATGATGGGAGTCGACCGATGATGACGGACATATCCGATGGCATCGGTCTGATGGCGACCGCGCGCGAAAGCCTGCTGCGCGACGTGCTGCCGGCGTTGCCGGCCGATCGTCGCTACGTCGCGCTGATGATCGCCAATGCGATGGCGATCGCGGCGCGCGAAGCCGATGCGGGCGTCCCGGCCACGAATGGCGAGGCGACGGAACTGGAGCGCCTGCTTGCGAGCGTCGACGCCGCTCCGGACGATGCGGCGTTGGCGACTGCCGAGCGGCTGCGAACGTTGCGCAGGGCGATCAAGGACGCCATCCGCGCAGGACGGTTCGACGCCCCGGCGCACGCGGAGGCGCTTTCCGCGGGGTTGCTGGAGACGACGCGCGCGTGGGTCGCGATCTCCAATCCGAAGGCCTTGCGGCGGGTAGCGGGCCCGCCCGCGCCGCACCGCGGTTCCTGAAACGGAGACGGCGGATGGAACTTACGCTGCACGGTCATAACGCGCTCGTTACCGGCGCAAACGGCGGCCTCGGCCGGCATTTCGCGCAGACGCTCGCGGCCGCTGGCGCGCGCGTCGTCATTGCCGCTCGACGCATTGAATCGCTTGAGCCCGTGCGCGACGCGATTCACGCGACGGGTGGCCACGTCGCGTGCATCACACTCGACGTCACCGACGCTGCGTGCGTATCGGCGGCGTTCGATGCCGCCCACACTGCGCTCGGCCCGATCACCGTCGTCGTGAACAATGCGGGCGTCGCGGTGACCAAGCCGCTCGTGGA
>DASSEA010000144.1:0-7181 GCA_035696805.1 Casimicrobiaceae bacterium | reverse complement strand
CGCGCAGGTTCGCATCATCGGTCAGCGCCCTCTTCCAACCCTTGCCCGCCAGTGCGAGCACGTAGGGCAGCGTGGCGTTGTTGAGTGCGAACGTCGACGTGCGCGGCACGCCGCCCGGCATGTTGGCGACGCAGTAGTGCACGACGCCGTCGACGACGTACGTGGGCTCCGCATGCGTCGTCGGATGCGACGTTTCGAAACAGCCGCCCTGGTCGATCGCGACATCGACGACGACCGACCCACCACTCATCCGGCCGATCAGCTCCTTGGATACGAGCTTCGGCGCGGCGGCACCCGGGATCAGCACACCGCCGATGACGACGTCGGCGTTGACGACATGGCGCTCGATCGCATCGCGCGTCGAGAACACCGTGTTGAGCGGCCTCCCGAACTGCGTCCAAAGCCTGCGCAGCACGTCGACGCTGCTGTCGAGCACCCACACGTCCGCACCCATGCCGAGCGCGATGTGGATCGCGTGCGTCCCGACGACGCCGCCGCCGAGCACGACGACCTTGCCCGGATCGACACCGGGTACGCCGCCGAGCAGAATGCCTTTGCCGCCATGCGCCTTCTCGAGGTAGTACGCGCCGGCCTGCACCGCCATGCGTCCGGCCACTTCGGACATCGGCGCAAGCAGCGGCAGCCCGCCCAGGCGCGACGTTACCGTTTCGTACGCGATGCACACGGCACCGCTTTCGAGCAGCTCCGCGGCCTGGTCGGGGTCCGGTGCCAGATGCAGATACGTGAACAGCACCTGGCCCGGCCTGAGCATTTTCCGTTCCGCCGCCTGAGGCTCCTTCACCTTGACGATCATTTCGGCGGCGTCGAAGACTTCGCGCGCCGTTCCGACGATGTGCGCTCCCGCGCGCCTGTAGTCGTCGTCGGCCATGCCGATGCCCTGCCCCGCATCGTGCTCGACTACGACATCGTGGCCGTGCGCGACGACTTCGCGCACGGACTCGGGCGTGAGGCCGACGCGGTTTTCGAGAACCTTGATTTCCTTCGGCACACCCAAGCGCATGCGCGACTCCCGGCTGATGCGGCGCGGCAAGGTTACGCCGGCGTCATCGGCGCCGATAGGGCCAGCCGGATCGACGCCGTTGGGTCAGCCGATGCGGCTCGGCGCGAATTGTGATCAGGCGGGGTGACTCACCGCGGCGTGAGCGCATGCGGTCGCCAGCGCGTCGATGCCGGGTGCAATGCGCGTCGCATCGATCGACGCGAAGCCAAGGCGCGCGTAATTGGATGGCACCCCGCCGTCGTGCGATGCGCCGAAGAACACGTCGCCGGGCTCGATCAGCACGCCGAGCTTCGCGGCTTCCCCGGCTACGCGACGTGTGTCGACCTGCTCCGGAAAGCGCAACCAGAACGACGAGGCCCCGGCGACCGTCGTGAAGGCGACATCGGGCAGATGCGCGCGGAGCGCCTCCGCGACGCGTTGCGAACGGTCGGCGTAGGCGTGGCGTAGCCGCCGCAGCAACGCGTCGTGATAGCCCATCGCGAGGAACAGCCCGACCGAACGCTCGTTGTTCGCGGCGGGATGCCTGAGCATCAGGCGGCGCAGCGCTCGCAACTCGTGGATCAACTCGCGATCGCCGACGATGAAACCGATCCGGATGCCGGGCGCGAGCGTCTTCGACAGGCTGCTCACGTAGACGACGTGCCCGCTGCGGTCGAGGCTCTGCAGCGCGGGCTGCGCGCGGCCCTCGAAACCGAGCTCGATCTCGTAATCGTCTTCGATCAGCACGCGATCGTTGTCCTGCGCCCACGCCAGCAACGCTTCGCGTCGCGCGAGCGGCATCGTCACGTTGGTCGGGCATTGATGCGACGGCGTCAGGTAAACGTAATCGCAGCGCTGGAGCGCCGGCGACAGCGCGAGCCCCGCGCCATCGAGCGGTAGCGGAACGACGTTCGACGTTCGCGACGCGAAGATGTTGCGCGCATCCGGGTAGCCGGGATTTTCGATCCCGACGGTGCTGCTCGCGTCGATCAACAGCGTCGCGAGCAGGAACAGCGCGTGCTGCGCACCCACGGTGACGAGGATCTCGTCGGGAGTCGCGAATACGCCGCGGCGGACGAGGAGCCGCGTCTGGATCTGCTCGATCAGCAGCGCATCGTCGGCGTCGATCAGATCGCCCGCCCAGCCGCGCACCTCGGCGGCGGACGTCGCCTGCAGGCTGCACTCCCGCCAGCCGGGCATCGGCAGTTGCGCCGGATCGATCTGACCGTAAATGAATGGATACGGATACCGTTGCCAGTCACGCGGCTTGACGATATTGCGTTGCGTCGAAACCGCACCGCGCATGCGAGGCGCCCAGCGTGCGCGTGCCGATGCAGCCGCGCCGGACACGCGGGGAACGCCGGCCCGGCCGGCGACGATCTCGGGATTGACATAGTGGCCGCTGCGACTGCGGGTCAGCAGATAGCCTTCGTTGACCAGCAGCTCGTAGGCGAGCGCGACGGTGTTGCGCGCAACGCCCAGCTGTGCCGCGAGAACCCGCGTCGACGGCAATGCGACGCCGACCGGGATGTGCCCGTCGAGGATCGCGCTCACCAGCATCTCGCGGATCTGCGCCTGCAGGCCGACCTTGCTGCGAAACGAGAGCTGGATCAGCTGGCTCCACATCGGCAGGTATCGGGGATCGGGCATGAGGAATCGGGCATCACAAATCGGGCATCAGAAATAGGCGGCCACGTATCGGGGATCGGCTGCCCTGGCCCACTGCCCGCGCAGGATCTGGCACCTTGAACGGGTCGCGCCATGTCGCTACAAAGGCATATCATGCATTGAAATCGCCGATCAACCGGTGACCGCCGATCAGCGCTCTTCCAGCTCCTGCGAATCCCTGATCCCTGATACCTGATCCCTTTGATACCTGACACCCATGGGCCACGCCGAATTCACGCTCCGCAACCAGCCTCAGCAAAAACCGATTTCGCTCGACGAATTCTGGATGCCGTTCACGCCCAATCGCGACTTCAAGACCGACCCGAAGATCGTCGTGCGCGCCGAGGGCATGTACTACTGGAACGACCGCGGCGAGAAGATCATTGACGCCTCGTCGGGCCTGTTCTGCGTCGCCGCCGGCCACGGCCGCAAGGAAATCGCCGACGCCGTGCATCGGCAGTTGAGCGAACTCGACTTCGTTGCGCCCTTTCTCCGCGCACACCCGAAGAGCTTCGAGCTGGCGTCGCGCGTCGCGGAACTCACGCCCAGCGACCTCAACCGGATCTTTTTCGTCAACTCTGGCTCCGAGGCGGTCGACACGGCCATGAAGGTCGCGCTCGCGTATCACCAGGCGCGCGGACAATCGGGCCGGACGATGTTCGTGTCGCGCGAGCGTGCCTACCACGGCGTCAATTTCGGGGGCGTCGCGCTGTCCGGCATCGTGAACAACCGACGCAAGTACGGTCCCGGCATCGCCGGCGTCGTGCACATGCGCCACACGCACGTCGAGCAGAACCGCTTCACGCCTGGCGAAGGCGCGCATGGCGCCGACCTTGCCGACGATCTGCAACGCTTCGTCAATCTGTACGGCGCCGAGAACATCGCCGGCTGCTTCGTCGAGCCGATCGCGGGCTCGACGGGCTGCCTCGTCCCGCCGAAGGGCTATCTGGCGCGGTTGCGGCAGATCTGCGATACGCATGGCATCCTGCTCGTTTTCGACGAGGTCATCACCGGATTCGGGCGTACCGGCGCGGCGTTCGGCGCGCAAAGCCTCGGCGTCACGCCCGACATCATGACGATGGCCAAGGCGATCACCAACGCGGCGCAGCCGATGGGCGCCGTCGCGATTTCGGAGCGCATCCACGACGCCGTGATGGGCGCCGCGCAGGATGGCGCGATCGAGTTCTTTCACGGTTACACGTATTCGGGGCACCCGGCCGCATGCGCCGCGGGTCTCGCGACGCTCGACATCTATCGCGACGAGGGGCTGTTCGAGCGGGCGCGGGACCTCGCGCCGTATTTCCAGCAGGCGATGTTTTCGCTGCGCGGTGCGCCCTGCATCACCGATATCCGGAGCTACGGCATGTTCGCGGCCTTCGACGTCGAATCCGACGGCGCGCCCGGTCGGCGCGGGCATGTCCTGCAAAAGAAGCTCTTCGACAACGGGCTGAACCTGAAGACCACCGGCGACTGCGCGCTCATCGCACCGCCGCTGATCGCCGAGAAGCAGCATATCGACGTCATCGCCGACATCTTGCGCAAGACGGTGTCGTCGCTTTAATCTGGCGCCCGCGCGACGGGCGCGTCGTTCATTCACGGAGGGAGCATGAAACGCTATCTGGGGTTGTTGACGGCCGTGGCGCTCGCATTCGGTGCGACGGCCGCGTTGGCGCAGAAGACCGTGACGTTTGCCTACCAGGACATGATGAATCCGTGGCGCTGGGTGCAGCAGAGCGGTGAAGTCGAAAAGGCGACGGGCTTCAAGATCAATTTCCGTCAGTTCGGCGGCGGCGGCGACGTGATTCGCGCGATGGCATCCGGCGACGTGCAGCTCGGCGAAATCGGCTCGACCGGCATCGCCACGGCGATCAGCCAGGGCATGGACGTCGAGCTGTTCTGGATCCTCGAAGACATCGCGGCCGCGGAGGCGCTCGTCGCGCGCCAGGGCAGCAACATCAACTCGATTGCCGATCTCAAGGGCAAGAAGATCGCGACGCCGTTCGTGTCGACGTCGCACTTCCAGCTGCTCTACGCGATGGACAAGGCGGGCCTCAAGGCGTCGGATGCGCAGATCCTCAACATGCGGCCACCCGAAATCGCGGCCGCGTGGGGTCGCGGCGACATCGACGCGACGTTCATCTGGGACCCGGTGCTGTCGACGGTGAAAAAGAACGGCAAGGTGCTGATGACGTCGGGAGACATCTGCAAGCAAGGCGCCTGCACGTTCGACGGCCTCGTCGTCACGCGCAAGTTCGCGAAGGAGAATCCGGCGTTCATGGTCGCGCTGGTCAAGGCGATCGCCAAGGCCGACGCCGATTACAAGGCGAACGCCAAGGGATGGTCCGGCGATTCGGACAAGGCGAAGGCGGTCGCGAAGTTGAGCGGCGGCAAAGTCGAGGACGTGCCGGACGCGATGAAGCTCTACGGGTTCCCGTCGCTGCAGGAACAGGCATCGCCGTCGTGGCTCGGCGGCGGCGCGAACGGCGCAGCGGCGAAGGCGCTCACGCAACAGGCGAACTTCCTGAAGGAACAGGGACGTCTCACGTCCGTCGTGCCCGATTACTCGAAGTCGGTGACGACCGAATGGGTGACGCAGGCGATGAAGTAGATGACCACCCTTCACATCCGCCACCTCGGCGTCCGCTACGCGTCGAAAGGCGGCGTCGTCGATGCGCTGGCGGATGTGAATCTCACGATGGCCGACGGCGAATTCGTCGTGGCGATCGGCGCGTCCGGCTGTGGCAAGACGACGCTGCTCAACTGCCTCGCGGGTTTCCTGCCGGCGACCGACGGCACGATCGATCTCGACGGCAAGCCCGTGACCGGCCCCGGCGCGGACCGCGGCGTCGTATTCCAGAAACACGCGCTGATGCCCTGGCTCAACGTCGTCGCCAACGTCGAGTTCGGCCTGCGGATGCGCGGCGTGTCGCCGTCCGAACGACGCGCGGTCGCGCTCGAAAAACTGCGCCTCGTCGGATTGCAGGATTTCGCGAACCGCGCGATCTACGAGTTGTCCGGCGGCATGCAGCAGCGCGTCGGCATCGCGCGCGCACTCGCGTCCGACCCCGCGCTGATGCTGATGGACGAGCCGCTCGGCGCGCTCGACGCCTTCACGCGCGAGTCGATCCAGGAACTGATCATCGACGTGTGGCACCGCACGGGCAAGATGATGTTCTTCATCACGCATTCGGTCGAAGAGGCGCTGTTTCTCGCGACGCACCTGATCGTGATGACACCGCGACCGGGACGCATTTCGCATGAATACCGCCTCGATTTCTGCCGCCGCTTCATCGCGTCGCGCGACGCGCGCGCCGTCAAATCGTCATCGGAATTCATTCGACTTCGCGAAGACGTGCTCGCGGTGATCCAGCACCGCGCCCCGGACGCGGCGGAGATGATTCCGGCGTGACGCCGCCCGCAACACCGGCGGCATCCGGCGTTGCCGGACCGTCACTCGACGAGACGGGTCGCACCCGCAAGGCGCGCCCGGAGGTCGTGCGCACGTCGCGCTTCACCACGCCGGGCGAGGGGTCGACGACGCTGATCAGCACGGTGACCGTCATCGCCCTCCTGGCGCTGTGGTGGCTTGCGAGCCACTTACGCTGGGTACCCCCGCTGTTCCTGCCGACACCCGAAATCGTGTTCACGCGGCTGTACGAATCCGCCGCGGGTCTTCTCACCGATGCGCCGCTCGCCGAGCATTTCGGCTGGTCGATGTTTCGCGTGTTCACCGCCTTCATCGCCGCATGCCTGACGGCGATCCCCATCGGCATCGCCATGGGCGTGTCGCGCGTCATGCGCGGCATTTTCGATCCGCCGATCGAGTTCTACCGGCCGTTGCCGCCGCTCGCGTACCTGCCGCTGATCGTCATCTGGTTCGGCATCGACGAATTGTCGAAGGTGCTGCTCATCTATCTCGCGTGCTTTGCGCCGCTCGCGATGAGCGCGCGCGCGGGCGTGCGCTCGGTGTCGCAGGAGCAGATCCACGCGGCGTATTCGATGGGCGCGACGAAGCAGCAGGTCATCTGGCACGTCGTCGTTCCCGCCGCGATGCCCGAAATTCTCACGGCGATGCGCATCGCCATCGGCTTCGGTTGGACGACCCTCGTCGCCGCCGAAATGGTTGCCGCCAACAAGGGGCTCGGCCAGATGGTGTTGAATGCGTCGAATTTCCTGCGCACCGACATCGTCATCATGGGCATCATCGTCATCGGCGCGGTTGCGTACGTGTTCGACCTGCTGATGCGCTATGTAGAGCGGCTGGTCGTGCCCTGGAAGGGAAAGATCTGAAACGCGGCCGGCCGGGAAACGGCGCGCGGCCCGTGCGTATCCAGTGTCCGGCATCGCGCTGAAAGTCTTTCCGTTCCTCCGGTGGCGCCATCGCGTCAACCGGGAAACGCTGCGGCGCGACCTCCTCGCCGGTCTCGTGGCGGCGGTCATCGTCCTCCCGCAGGGCGTCGCGTTCGCGACGCTCGCCGGCATGCCCCCCGAATACGGCCTGTACGGTGCCATG
>DASSEA010000143.1:0-8304 GCA_035696805.1 Casimicrobiaceae bacterium | reverse complement strand
CGGCGCGCGCGCTGCCAGTTCCCATACGGGCGCGCTCGCGGGCAACGACAAGATCTACGACGACGTGTTGCGCCAATCGGGCGTGATCCGCGCGCCGGGTCTGCGCGACATGCTCGAGTACGCGCGCGCGATCCCCGTGCTCGCCACGCCGAAGGGCGAGAACGTCGTCATCATCACCGGCGCCGGCGGCTCCGGCGTGCTGCTGTCGGACGCGTGCGTCGACAACCAGCTCACGCTGATGGCGATGCCGCAGGATCTCGACGCGGCGTTTCGCAAGTTCATTCCGCCGTTCGGCGCGGCGGGCAATCCGGTCGACATCACCGGGGGCGAGCCGCCGACGACGTACAAGAACACGATCCGCCTCGGCCTGACCGACCCGCGGATCCACGCGATCATCTTGGGCTACTGGCACACGATCATCACGCCGCCGATGGTATTCGCGAACCTCGTCGTCGAAGTCGTCGACGAGATGAAGGCGCAGGGCATCCACAAGCCTGTCGTTGCGTCGCTCGCCGGCGACGTGCAGGTCGAGGAAGCCGCCGAATACCTGTTCCAGCACGGCGTGCCGGCGTATCCGTACTCGACGGAGATGCCCGTTGCCGTGCTCGGGGCAAAATACAAATGGGCGCGCGGCGCCGGCCTGCTTTGAACGAGTTGGCAAGCGCGCGATCCAAAGAGCGGAGGAGAGAGGTGGAAAGCAGCAGGTAAAACAACGAGCGTTGACGGTCGTCCGGGCGACCGGGCGATCGTTTTCGCAACCACGGGCCGCGCGGAGGCGGTTCGAGGGCCTCATCAGAACAAGACGCGGTCGTCGTTTCACATTTTGGAGGAATCATGAGTCATACACTTCGTCGTGGCGCCGTTGGCGTCGCTGTTGCTGGTTGCGCCGTGCTAGCCCTGCAGCCGATGTCCGCATCGGCCGCGTGGGAGCCCACCAAGCCCGTCGAGTTCGTCGTTCCCGCCGGCACCGGCGGCGGCGCGGATCAGATGGCCCGCTTTCTTCAGGGCGTGATCGCGAAGCACAACCTGTCGAAGCAGCCGTTCATCGTCGTCAACAAGTCGGGCGGCGCGGGTGCCGAGGGCTTCCTCGAAGTCAAGAATGCGAAGGGCGATCCGCACAAGATCATCATCACGCTGTCGAACCTGTTCACCACGCCGCTTGCCACCGGCGTTCCGTTCAACTGGAAGGACCTGACGCCGGTCGCGATGCTCGCGCTCGACGAATTCGTGCTGTGGGTCAACGCGGAGACGCCCTACAAGAGCGCGCAGGATTACGTGAAGGCGATCAAGGGCGGCCAGGACGGCCAGTTCAAGATGGCGGGCACCGGATCGAAGCAGGAAGACCAGATCATCACGGTCGCGTTCGAGAAGGCGACGGGCAAGAAGCTCACGTACGTGCCGTTCAAGGGCGGCGGTGACGTCGCCGTGCAACTGGTCGGCAAGCACGTCGACTCGACGGTGAACAACCCGATCGAGGCGGTTGCCCACTGGCGCTCCGGCTCGGTGCGTCCGCTGTGCGTCTTCGACAGCAAGCCGATGCCGTATCCGAACAAGGTCACGACGGACAAGGCGTGGCAGGACATCCCCACCTGCAAGTCGCAGGGCCTCGACGTCGAGTACACGATGCTGCGCGGCATCTTCATGCCGGCCGGAGTGACGCAGGAGCAGGTCGATTATTACATCGACATCTTCAAGAAGGTCCGCGAGCTTCCGGAATGGAAGAAGTACACGGAGGACGCCGCGTTCAACACGACGTTCATGACCGGCAAGCAATACGCCGATTGGGTCGCCGCGGCGGAGAACACGCACAAAGGGCTGATGCAGGAAGCCGGCTTCATCGCGGCGAAGTGAGTCGATGAGTGCGGACAAGGCGCGTGGCGACATCGCCACGCGCTGGATGGAACTGGCGGTCGCGCTGCTGTTCGCCATCGTCGGCGCGATCGTCATCGTCGACAGCATCCGCGTCGGCATCACGTGGGCCGCCGATGGGCCGCGGGCGGGGTATTTCCCGTTCTACATCGGCTGCCTGCTCGCCTTCACCGGCGTGTGGGTCGCCGCTGAAACGCTGTTGCGCTGGAAGCGTCTTGAGGGGGACACGTTCGTCACCCGCGAACGGCTGAAGCCCGTGTTCCTGATGCTGTTGCCGACGATCGCGTTCGTCGTGCTCGTCGGCTGGCTCGGCATCTACGTGGCGGCGTTCATCTACGTCGGCGCGTTCATGCTGTGGCAGGGCAAGTACGGCTGGCTGCCCACGCTCGCGGTCGCGGTGGGACTGCCGCTCGTGCTCTTCGCCGTGTTCGAGCTGTGGTTCCTCGTGCCGCTGCCGAAGGGTCCGGTCGAGCGTCTGCTGGGTTACTGATCGCGGCCGGCAGCGTCCGGCGTCTAGGAGTTTCGTTGGAAGACATCGGCAACCTGCTGCAAGGCTTCGCGGTCGCGCTGTCGTGGAAGAACCTGCTGTTCATGCTGATCGGCATCCTGCTCGGCGTGCTGATCGGCGTGCTGCCGGGTCTGGGCGGTGCGAACGGCGTCGCGATCCTGCTGCCGCTCACGTTCACGATGCCGCCGACGTCGGCGATCATCATGCTGTCGTGCATCTACTGGGGCGCGCTGTTCGGCGGCGCGATCACGTCGATCCTGTTCAACATACCGGGCGAGCCGTGGTCGGTCGCAACGACCTTCGACGGCTATCCGATGGCGCAGCAGGGCCGTGCGGGCGAGGCGATGACGGCGGCGTTCACGTCGTCGTTCGTCGGCGCGCTGTTCGCGGTGATCATGATCACGTTCCTCGCGCCGCTGGTCGCACGGTTCGCGCTGCGTTTCGGCCCGCCGGAGTTCTTCGCCGTGCAGCTGCTGACGTTCTGCAGCTTCGTGGGCATGGGCCGCGAGCCGCCGATAAAGACGATCGCGGCGATGATGCTCGGGTTCGCGCTCGCCGCCGTGGGTCTCGACACCGTCACCGGGCAGTTGCGAATGACGTACGGGTTCACGCCGCTGCTGCAAGGCTTCGATTTCCTGATCGCCGTGATTGGTCTCTTCGGCTTGGGCGAGATCCTGATCACGATGGAGGAAGGCCTGTCGTTCAAGGGCAAGGGTGGGCGCATCAACCCCAAGATCGTCTGGCAGACGTGGAAGCTTCTGCCGAAGTTCTGGCCGACATCGATCCGTGCCGTTCTTATCGGCTGCTGGATGGGCGTGACGCCGGGCGGCGCAACGCCTGCGTCGTTCATGAGTTACGGGATGGCCAAGCGGCTGTCGAAGAATCGCGACAAGTTCGGCGAAGGGCAGATCGAGGGTGTGATTGCGCCGGAAACGGCTGCACACGCGGCCGGCACCAGTGCGCTGCTGCCGATGCTCACGCTCGGCATCCCCGGATCGCCGACCGCCGCGGTGCTGCTCGGGGGCCTGCTGATCTGGGGCCTGCAGCCCGGGCCGCTCCTGTTCGTCGAGAAACCCGATTTCGTGTGGGGCCTGATCGCAAGCATGTATCTCGGCAACATCGCGGGGCTTCTGATCGTGCTCACCACGGTGCCGTGGTGGGCAGCGATCCTGCGCATACCGTTTGCGATCATCGCGCCGATCATCGTCGTCATCTGCGCGATCGGCGCGTACACCGTGCACAACAACATCTTCGACGTCTACATGATGGTCGTGTTCGGCGTGCTGGGTTATCTGTTCAAGAAACTCAAGTACCCGCTCGCGCCGCTGGTGCTCGCGCTGGTGCTGGGCGACATGGCCGAGACGGCGTTCCGGCAGTCGATGCTGCTGTCGAAGGGCAATCTCGGCATCTTCTGGTCGAATCCGCTCGTCGGATCGATCGTCACGCTCGCGCTGATCCTGCTCGCGTGGCCGCTGATTGCACGGCTCATCACCGCGATGCGCGCGAAGCCGCGCGAGGCGGCGCCGGCTTAGACCGACCCCGAAGTCGCAAATCGCTCCCGCAGCACGTTCTTCTGTACCTTGCCCATCGCGTTACGCGGCAGTTCGGCCACGACATGCACGCGCTTCGGCACCTTGAACGTCGCGATTTCGCGACGAAGCGCCGCGATCACTGCGCGTTCATCGAACCGATGCCCTTCGGCCGTGACGACGACGGCCATCACGGCCTCGCCGAAATCGGGATCGGGCACGCCGATGACCGCTGATTCGACGACGCCGGGCAGTGCGTCGATCAGTTCCTCGACCTCCTTCGGATAGACGTTCAGGCCGCCAGTGATGATCAGATCCTTCGCCCGTCCGGCCAGCCGCAGATGTCCGGCCGCCTCCCCCGTCGCCACCCATTCGCCGACGTCGCCGGTTCGAAACCAGCCGTCCTGGGTGAACTCCTCGCGCGTCTTTTCGGGCATCTGCCAGTATCCGGTGAACACGTTCGGGCCGTTGACCTCGATGCTGCCGACCACGCCCGGCGCGCACGCCGAGCCATTGGCGTCGACGACGCGCACCGATACGCCCGGCAAGGGTCGACCGACCGTGCCCGCAGCACGCACGCCGTCGAGTGGATTCGACGTGATCATCCCGGTCTCGGTCATGCCGTAACGTTCGAGGATCGCCTGCCCCGTTCGCGCACGGAACGCCTCGAACGTTTCCGGTAACAGGGGTGCCGAACCCGAGATGAACACGCGTATCGGAACACACGCGTCGCGCGTGAAGGCCGGTTCGCGCAACAGCCGCGTATAGAACGTCGGCACGCCCATCATCACCGTTGCGAACGGCAACGCTTCGATCACCTGATGCGCATCGAACTTCGGCAGCCAGATCACCCGTCCGCCCGCGAGCAGTGCGCAATGCAGCGCGACGAACAGGCCGTGCACGTGATAGATCGGCAGCGCATGCAACACCACGTCATCGCGCGTGAAGCCCCAGGCTTCGACGAGCGCCAGCGCATTCGACCCGAGATTGCGGTGCGAGAGCGACGCACCTTTCGATCGGCCGGTCGTCCCCGACGTGTACAGGATCGCCGCGAGGTCGTCGGGGCGGGAGTTCACCGTTTCGAAAGTCGCCGGCTCCGCGTCGGCGCGATCCATCAGCTCGCCGCCGTTCGCGTCGACGGTGAGCACCATCGCGTCGCCGGCGAGCGTCGCGACGATGCCGAGCGTTTCCGGTCGGCACACGATGACACGCGGCGTCGCATCGCCGAAGAAGAATTCGAGCTCGTGCCGCTGATAGCCGGTGTTGAGCGGCAGATAGACGAATCCGGCTCGCAGGCAGGCGAGATAGAGCGCGATGACCTGCCAGTGCTTGTCGGCCTGGACGGCGACGCGATCCCCCGGCTGACAGCCTGCGCGACGCAACGCACCCGCGATCCGCCCGGACGCCGACGCGAGTTCGCCATACGAAACGACGCCGCCGCCCGGTGCGACGATGCACGGGATTTCGCGCTCGCGCGGGAAGTGCGCCTCGATCAGCGCATAGAGGTTGGCGTTCATCGGGATCGCGCGGGGACGGCGTCGAATGACGCGCGGGAAATCGTTTCGGGCATTATTCCATACGGATGAAGACCGACGCGTCGCCGTTGCACCCGAACAGCCTGCGCAGCGCGACGCCGCTTGCGCGCATCGCCGCGCTCGCCGATCCGGGAAGCGTGCGTCGCCTGCCACCGGCGGGTGCGAGCCGCCACCTCGCCCGTTACGGCATCGCGCCGCATGACGACGACGGCGTGGTGACGGCGCAGGTACGGCTGCAGGGCACGCCGATGCTGATCGCCGCGCAGGACGAACGATTTCTCTCCGGCAGCGTCGGCGAACAGCACGGGCGTGCGTTGCATGGCCTCGTCGACGAGGTGCAGCGCAGCGACGCCGAAGCCATCGTGCTGCTGCTTGCGTCGGGCGGCGTGCGCCTGCACGAGGCGAATGCAGCGGAACTCGCGCTCGCGCGCACGCTCGCGGCATTCCTCGACGCGCGCGTCGCGGGCGTTCCGGTGATCGCGGTCGCGGTCGGCAGCGTGTTCGGCGGCACGTCGGTGCTCGCGTGTGCCGCCGACCGGCTGGCGATGTTGCCGGGGACGCGCATCGGATTGTCGGGACCGAAGGTGCTCGAATCCGTGCACGGCAAATGGGAGCTCGACGCGGACGATGGGCGCGACATCGACGCCGTGTTCGGGTCGGCAGCCCGCAGCGGCATGGGTTACGTCGATCTCGTCGTCGACGACGCCGATGCGATCCGCGCCTGGATCTGCCAGGCGGCACGCGAACGCGAAGACTTTGCCGCCAGTGTCGCCGCGCTGCACGCACGGCTTCGCGCACGCATTGCCGGAGAAACGGCGCACGCCCCGCCGTTTGAAGCGCTGGCGTGTTTCGACGGCGCAGCGCCCGTCGACAACGCCGGGCGCTTGTGGCTGCGCGACGAATGCTGGCTGACCCGACCGAACCCCGGCGCGACGCTCGGACCGGTCGACCTGCATGCGCAGGACGACGCGCTGCTCACGCACCTCGTGCCTCGTCGCGCAGGGACGCCGGGCGTGGTGCTGCTGGTCGAGGATTCGGCGGGGCACGCCGTGTCGCGCGCAGCCGAGATGCGTTTCGAATCGCAGTTTCTCGCGCACCACGCCGCCGTCCTCGCGCTGTTGCGTGCGCGCGGTTACCGGCTGATCGGGTTGCTCGCCGGTACCGGGCACAGTGCCGCATTCTTCAGCAATGCTTTGCAGGCCCATTCGCTTTACGCGCTGCCCGATGCGCGGATCGTTGCGATGGAACCCGCCGCGATGGCGCGCGTCACTGGGCTCGTTGCCGGCGCGCGAATCGACGACGATCCCCTCGTCGGGCAACCGGCTCGGCATCTGCAGGCGCAAGGCGGTATCGCGGCGGTCGTGCCCGACGCGTCGCTGGCGTCGCTAGGATTCTGATCGTGGCACGCGCCTTCGTCGCGGCGGTGATCGCGCTCGCGCTACTCGCGGATCGCGCAATCGCCGCGGTCGCGGATACGGCGCGCGAGAGCCGGTGGGCCGAGCAGGTCGTTCCGCAGCTCGTCGTCGGCGATGCCGTCTGGCTCGCGACGACGCGGCACCCGCGCGTGCTTGCGATCTTCACCGAGCCCCCGGCGGCGACGAAGAACGCGGTCATCGTCGTGCACGGACTCGGCGTCAATCCGGACTGGAACCTGATCGGCGTGCTGCGCACTGCGCTCGCCGACCGCGGCTTTGCCACGCTGTCCGTGCAGATGCCGGTGCTCGCGGCCGACGCGCCGCGCGACGATTACATAACGCTGTTTCCGGACGCGGGCGAGCGTCTCGGCGCCGCGGCGGCGTGGCTGCGCGATCGCGGATTCCCTCGCATCGCCGTTGTATCGCACAGCATGGGCGCGGCAATGGTCAACGCGTGGCTCGCCGAATCCGCCCAGCCCGCCATCGCGGCGTGGGTACCGGTCGGCATGTTCGTGCCGTTTGCAGCGGCGCCACGCCATCCGGTGCTCGATGTCGTCGCCGAACGCGATTTCCCCGAGGCGCTCGCAGAATCGAAAATCCGCGCGCAGCGGTTCATGCGCGACGGCTGCTCGGCGGCGCTCGTCGTCGATGGCACCGATCACTATTTCGACGGTGGCGCGGCGGCGCGACTCGCGGCGGCGATTGCGCCGTTCATACAGCGCGCGCTCGGCGGCGGATGCACTCTCGCGGATAAGTAGCGTCAGATCCGGCTTGCCGGGCGCGCCGTGCCGCGTTACACGGCGCTCGGAAAGTCGAAGCCGTTCTCAGTCCCGATCATCGTCGACGCCCGCCGTGGCGCGCCCCAGGCGGTCGCGGATCGCCGCCCACGCGGCATCGTCCGGGACCTGTTCGATCAGGATCGCGTCGGCATCCGCATGGTCGAGCGCACGGAGGTTCGCGTACAAGAGGCGCGCATAGTCGCGCGGTTCGTGCGGCGCCATCGTCCACACGCCATCGAAATCGTCAGGCCGCTGCGCAACGCGCGCAAGCACGGCGACGCTTTCGTCGCGATCCTCGAGTTGCGCAAGTTCGGCGCGCAACGCGTCGGCGGCCACGAGCTGCGCGGGCGTGCGTGTCGCGTAATGCGACGCAAGCGTTCCCGATGCGCGCGGTGCGGTGGCATCTGCGGCACTGGGCGCGGTGCCGAGGACGGCGGCGATCGCGTCGACCGGAATGCCGCCGGGCCGCAACAGCATCGGTGGATCGCTCGTGAACGCGACGATCGTGCTTTCGATGCCGATGGCGCACGCGCCGCCATCGAGAATCAGGTCGACTGCCGCACCGAGATCTTCGGCGACGTGCGCAGCCGTCGTCGGCGACACATGGCCGAACCGATTGGCGGACGGCGCGGCGATTCCGCCGCCGAATTCGGTCAGCAACGCGCGGGC
>DASSEA010000142.1:0-4595 GCA_035696805.1 Casimicrobiaceae bacterium | reverse complement strand
AATCGCGCAGCTCCTGCTCGCGCGTCTGCGGCTCCCGACGCGTCAGGTGCCACAGCGGCGACTCGTCCGCACGCAACTGCTCGACCTGGTGCTGCGCGAAATACCCGAGGCGCAATTGCTGCGCCGCGAAGCGCGTCCCGGAACGCGGCGGCAGCGTGCCCGCGAGCGTCTTCAGCAACGTCGACTTGCCGGCGCCGTTCGCGCCGAGCAACCCGATTCGCGCACCCGCGAGCACGTTCCATTCGACGTCGTCGAGCACCGGCGCTGCATCGCTATAACCAACCGTCACGTGGTCGAGCCGCACCAGCTGGCGCGCCGTCGTGTCGACCGCCGGAAATTCGAACGTGAACGGGCTGTCGACGTGTGCCGGAGCGATCAGTTCCATGCGCTCGAGCGCCTTGATGCGACTTTGCGCCTGCCGCGCCTTAGTCGCCTTCGCGCGAAAGCGGTCGACGAATGCATGGAGGTGCTCGATCTGCCGCTGCTGCTTCGCGTACGCGGCCTGTTGCAAGGACAGTTGCTGCGCGCGCTCGCGCTCGAACTGCGCGTAGTTGCCGCTGTACGAAACAAGCGTGCGGTTGGCGACGTGCACGATCGTGTCGACGATCGCGTCGAGGAAATCGCGGTCGTGCGTGATCAGCAGCAGTGTTCCCGGATACCGGCGGAGCCAATCCTCGAGCCAGAGCACGGCGTCGAGGTCGAGGTGGTTGGTCGGCTCGTCGAGCAAGAGCAGGTCCGAGCGGCACATCAACGCGTGCGCGAGGTTGAGGCGCATGCGCCAGCCGCCGGAAAAGGTGTCGACAGGCAGCGCCTGCTGCGGCTCGCTGAAGCCGAGGCCGGCGAGCAGCGTTGCCGCGCGCGCCCGCGCGCCATAGCCGCCGATCGCTTCGAATCGATGATGCAGTTCGGCGAGCTCCGCGCCGTCGGCGCTGCCCAGGGCGAGCGCGTTTTCCAGCACGCGCAATTCGGCGTCGCCGTCGAGCACGTACTCGATGGCCGCAGCCGGCACCGCGGGCGTTTCCTGGGCGACGTGTGCGAGCACCCAGCGCGGCGGCAGGTCGATGGCGCCGGCATCCGGCACGAGCTCACCGCGGATGGCTGCGAACAGGCTCGACTTGCCCGACCCGTTCGAACCGACGAGCCCGACTTTGTGGCGGTCGTGCACGGTCAGCGACGCGTTGTCGAAGAGCGGCTTGGTGCCGCGCGCGAGCACGAGATTCGAGATGCGCAGCATCAGCGCGCGATCATCGCAGCTCGAAGTCGTAATCGATGATGAGAGGCGCGTGGTCGGAGAAGCGGCGGTTCCTGTAAATCGACGCCGTGCGCGCCGTCGCTGCAATGCCCGGCGTGGCGACCTGATAGTCGATGCGCCATCCGACGTTCTTTTGCCACGCCCGCCCGCGATTGGACCACCACGTGTACTGGTCCGGACGCGGGTCGACGCGGCGAAACACGTCGACGAGTCCCACATCGTCGAACACGCGCGACAGCCACGCCCGCTCTTCGGGCAGGAAGCCGGAATGCTTCTGGTTGCTGCGCCAGTTGCGAAGGTCGATCGGCTGGTGAGCGATGTTCCAGTCGCCGCACAGCACGACTTCGCGACCGCTTGCGACGAGCTGTCGCAGGTGCGGCAGGAACGCTTCGAGAAAACGGAACTTCGACGCCTGTCGATGCGGGCCGCTGGAGCCCGACGGCAGGTAGACGCTGATGACCGACAGCCGCTCGAAGTCCGCCTGCAGATAGCGACCTTCGCCGTCGAATTCCGGATGGCCGAAGCCGGCGGCGAATTGCGGCGGCGTCTTTGCATACAACGCGACGCCGCTGTAGCCCTTGCGCTGCGCAGCGTGGAACGACGCATGCGACTTCCTCGGCGCGGACAGTGACCGCGGAACGTCGGTATGGCCGCATTTGATCTCCTGCAGGCACACGACATCCCACGGCTCGGCACGCGCCAGCCAGCGCGCGAAGCCCTTGCGCTCCGCCGCGCGCAGGCCGTTGACGTTGAGGGTGATGATTCGCATCGATTCGCGCGAAAGGCCGCGAGTTTACATTGGGGTCAGAGCAGTAAGTCGACTTGTTGCTCTGACCCCAATGTCGCGTCGAAAGCTATACTCGTCGCGCGCAACTTGTCGTGAACACGTGACCGATTTTCGCCAGCAATTCCTCGAGTTCGCTTTGGCACGCGAAGTGCTTCGCTTTGGTGAATTCATTACGAAGGCAGGGCGCAAGAGTCCCTACTTTTTCAACGCAGGATTATTCAGCGACGGCGCGAGCCTCGGCCAACTCGGCGCGTTTTACGCACAGGCGCTGCTGGCTTCAGGCATCGCGTGCGATCAGCTCTTCGGACCGGCGTACAAGGGCATCACCTTGGCGGCGGCGACGGCGATCGCCTTAGCCGCCAAGGGGCACAATTTGCCGTACAGCTTCAACCGCAAGGAAGCGAAGGATCACGGTGAAGGCGGAACGATTGTCGGTGCACCGCTACGCGGTCGCGTGGTGATCGTCGACGACGTGATCAGCGCGGGAACCTCCGTGCGCGAATCGGTCGAACTCATTCGACGCGACGGCGCGCAGCCGGCGGGCGTGCTGATCGCGCTCGATCGCATGGAGCGCGGCCCGGGAACGACGTCTGCCGTGCAGGACGTCCGCGACATGTACGGCATTCCCGTCGTTTCGATCGCGACGCTCGACGACGTGATGACGTTTGTCGAGGGACACCCCGAGCTTGCGGCAGCGCACCCGGCAATTACCGCGTATCGCGAACGTTATGGAACGCACTAGGCCCCTGCCACCGCGCATTGGCGCAACCGAGGAAACGATGAACGCATCGCGTCGCCCCAATCCCGATCGCATGCACGCCGTCACGCGCGCGTTGCGTGGACCGGCCGATGCGCACGGGTTGTTGATTGCCCTGCTCGTCGGCGCGTGGGTGCTGGCGCTTGCGCCCAACGCGCACGCGGGACTCTACAAGTGGACGGACGAACGCGGCATCGTGCATTACAGCGACAAGATGCCCGCCGATGCCGTGAACCGCGCGAGCATCGAACTGTCCCGCCAGGGCCTGGCGATCAGAAAGACCGAGCAGGCGCGGCCCGCGGTGCAGCGCATGGCGAAAACGGAATCCGATGAGCAGCGGCAGCGGCAGGCCGAGCGCGAACGCGTGCTTGCAGCACGTCGCGACAAGGCGCTGCTCGAGTCGTATACGAGCGAGATCGAAATCGACCTCGCGAAGTCTCGCGCCGTCGCGACGATCGACGGCCAGGTGCAATCGGCGCAGGCATTCATCGCGCAGATGGAGAAGCGCCGCGCCGAGCTCGAGGCGAAGATGAGCACGTATGCGCCGCGTCCGGTCCCCGGCGAAATCAGGCGGGAGATCGAATCGATCGAGGCCGAGGTCTCGCGCCAGAACAACTTCATCGCGGCGAGGCAGCGGGAATCGGAGAGCGTCGCCGCACGCTACGAATCCGACAAGCAGCGCTTCCGCGAACTGCGCAGCGGTGAGGCGAGCGGCACGGCCGAAGGGGCGCGCGTAGCCACGGTCGGGGCCGAGCTCCAGCTCACGAGCGGTCCGCCCAAGCCCTGAGCGTTCGACGCGGTAGGCGACGCCAGACCATTCCCGGCGCGCCGCGTTAGCCGTCGCGCAGCGCGCGTCGGCGCGGCTGCGATAATCGCGGTTTGATTCACCGCCGTCGCAGCAAATCCCATGGCTCAATACGTTTACACGATGAATCGTGTGGGCAAGGTCGTCCCGCCCAAGCGCGTCATCCTGAAAGACATTTCGCTGTCGTTCTTTCCCGGCGCCAAGATCGGCGTGCTCGGCCTGAACGGCGCAGGCAAGTCCAGTCTGCTTCGGATCATGGCCGGCGAAGACCGCGAGTACGAAGGCGAAGCGGTGCCGATGCCCGACATGCGCATCGGCTTCCTGCCCCAGGAGCCGCGGCTCGACCCTGACGCCACCGTTCGCAGCGTCGTCGAGGAAGGCATGGGCGAAGTGCTCTCCGCGCGCCAGCGTCTCGACGAGGTTTACGCGGCATACGCCGAGCCCGATGCGGACTTCGACGCGCTCGCGGCCGAACAGGCACGCCTCGAAGCGGTGATTGCCGCCGCCGGCACGGACGCCGACGTGCAGATGGAAATCGCCGCCGACGCACTGCGGCTGCCGCCGTGGGACGCGAAGATCGGTCAGCTGTCCGGCGGCGAGAAGCGCCGCGTCGCGCTGTGCCGGCTGCTGCTCGCCAAGCCGGACATGCTGCTGCTCGACGAGCCCACCAATCACCTCGATGCCGAAAGCGTCGAGTGGCTCGAGCAGTTCCTGCAGAAGTTTCCCGGCACCGTCATCGCCGTGACGCACGACCGCTACTTTCTCGACAACGCGGCCGAGTGGATCCTGGAGCTCGACCCGCAGCAGACCGTGCGCGAAGCCGTCGAGGGCGGGCTGGGCGAGGTGATGCAGGCGAAGAAGAAGCTCGAGGAGATCTACGCGGCCTACGCCGAGCCCGATGCCGACTTCGACAAGCTGGCCACCGAGCAGGCGAAGTACGAGGCGATCCTCGCCGCGAGCGGCAGCGACGTCGAGCACCAGCTGGAGATCGCCG